>CAZCWA010000313.1:0-6361 GCA_964502265.1 uncultured Myxococcaceae bacterium
TCGAAGGTGTCGTCCTGCTCGCGCCGCAGGACCTTCAGCGCCACGTCCTCCAGCCTGCGCAGGAACCGCGCGGCGTGGAAGATCGCGTTGGCGCCCACCTCCGGGTACGCGCTGTGCCCTTCGCGGCCATGCACCTCGACCTCGGCGAGGCAGTAGCCCTTGTGCGCGCGGATGGGCCGCAGCGAGGTCGGCTCGCCCACGATCGCGTAGCGCGCCCTGCCCACGCCCGCGTCCACGAGCTTCTTCGCCCCGAAGCACCCGAGCTCTTCGTCCGCGGTGAACAGCGCCATCACCGGCTTGTTCAGCTCGCTCGCCGGCACCCGCTCCAAAGCCACCAGCGCGGCGGCGATGAAGCCCTTGGTGTCGCACGAGCCGCGGCCGTAGAGCTTGCCGTCGCGTTCGGTGAGGGTGAGCGCTTCGGTCCAGTCGGCATCGAACGGCACGCAGTCGGTGTGGCCAACCAATGCGAGCTCCGGCCTCCCCTGTCCGCGCGTGGCCAGCAGGTTCACCTTGGGGACGCCGTTCGGGTCCGTGTAGCCGTGCCGCTCGCAGGCGAAGCCGAGGGGCCGCAGCCGCGCCTCGAGGTACTCCACCATCGGCACATTGCTCTTCTGCGACGACGAGTCGATCGCCACCAGGTCCCGCAGCGTCTTCTGCAACGCGTCCTTCAACATGCCGGCTCTCCCATCCCTGAAGCTGCAAACATCATCCGACGATCATCCGAAGATCTTCCGCGACAACGCAGCGAACGCGCCGCCGCTCTCCTCTGCCAGAGCGTGCCGGCCCTCGTGCACGACCGTTCTGCCCGCCACCACCACCTCGCGCACGGCTCCCGTCGACGCGCCGAAGACGACCTGCGCGCGGAGCTGTTCGCGGGAGGCGCCGATCATCGATGGGTGATCGAGCGACACGGTGAAGAAGTCCGCCGGCGCGCCCTCGCGAAGCCCTCCGGTCGGCAGGCCCAGGCTGTGCGCCCCGCCCTTCGTCGCCGCCTCCAGCAACCGCGCGCCGAGCCCGTCCGGCTCGCCCTTCCGCGGATCGAGCACCGCTCGCCGCAAGCGCACCAGGCGGAGGTGGGACTCGAGCTGCCGCGCCTCGTCGAGCAGATCGATCTGCGTCTGGCTGTCGCTTCCCAGGGACATCACGGCACCTGCCGCGTACAGCGCGTCCGCGGGCACCACGCCGTCACCGAGGTTCCGTTCCGTGGACGGACACGCGCACACGTTCGCGCCCGCCTCGCCGAGCAGCGACACCTCGTCCTCGCTCAGGTGGACGCCGTGAACCGCGGTGAAGACGCGCGCGCGCTGCAGCATCCCCAGCTCGCTCAGGTATTCGACCGGCCGCCGTCCGTGTTCGCGCAGGCAGGCTTCAATCTCACCCGGCTGCTCGGAGACGTGCATGTGCACCACGCGTTCATCGGAGCGGGCGACCTCCTGCAGCCACTCGCGCGGGACCGCCCGCACGCTGTGGGGTGCGCAGCCGACGGTGACCATCGGATCATCTGCATAGGCGCTCCGCAGTGCGCGCACGTCCCCGAGGAACTCCTCCACCTCCGCGTCGATGAACCGCCGCTGCCTCGGGTTGGGCGGGACCTCGAAGCCGGCGCGCGCGTAGCCCACCCTCAACAACGTGATCCGGATGCCCACGTCGTGCGCGGCGCGGATGACCTGTCGCGCGAGCTCCAACCTGTCCGCGTAGGGCGTGCCGTCGCTCTGGTGGTGCAGGTAGTGGAACTCCCCCACCGCCGTCATTCCGCCGAGCGCCATCTCCACGAACGCCTGCCGCGAGGCGACGTACACGTCCTCCGGAGAGAGCGCGTTCGCCGCCGCGTACATCGGCTCGCGCCAGGACCAGAAGTCGTCGCGTTCGCGTCCGGCGGTGAGGAACTCGGTCCGGCCGCGGATCAACCGTTGAAAGGCGTGCGAGTGCGCGTTCACCAGGCCCGGCAGCAGCGCCTGTCCGGACAGCGCAACGGGCTCGATGCCGCGGCGCCGCGCACCCTCCGCGGAGCACGTGCCCTGTACCGTCCCGTCCTCGCCGACGAGAAGGGCTGTGCCTTCGAGCACGGCGCCCTCCCAGAGCAGAAGATCGGGCAGATAGGCACGGGACAGGGGAGCGGGGAGCACGCGGAGGGTCTACCACAGCCCCCGCGCGCCTCCCCGTCCTCCCGCTACGGGTGCGCCTCGCGCTCCTCCGCCCACCGCCGCGACTTCGCCGCGTCCTTGATCCACGCGAGGTGCCGCTGCTCGTCGGCGTAGTGGCTCTCGATCACCGCCTTCTCGTCCGGCGACCACTCCATCTTCAGCGCCGCCTGGTAGGTGCGCGTGGTCAGCTCCTCGTTGCCCACCATCGCGATCAGCGCCGCCTCGTTGCCCATCATGCTCGTGATCGCGGTGAAGCCCTTGAGCACTGCGCCCTTGAGGTCCGGCTTGAACTTCACCGGCTCGCCGCCGTACCGGGTGATCAGCCCGTTCAGGTTCTGAACGTGGCGCTCGTGGTCCGCCTTGAACTCGCCCAACTGCTCCATCAGCACCGGCACGTCCACGCGCTTCAACGCGGCGTCGTAGGTGCCGATCGCGTCCACGTCGAGCTGCGCCAGGCTCTGCAGCTTCGCAAGCTTCTTCTTGTCGTCGGTCATGCGTCCCTCCTCGGCTGGAGGTGTGCACGGGGACGACGCGGTGCGCGACGGCGACGGCCGGACGCCCGGTCTGCCGTCACGCCGCCTTTCGCCGGTGGTGCACCACGACCAAGAAGCCGATCAGCGCGTTCGCCAGCATCAGCGCGTTGGTCACCACGAAGACCCAGTTCTTGATCAGCAGGCTGTAGACCGTGAAGCCGGTGCTGGCGGTGAGCTGCCCGACGAAGAGCCACTTCGAGACGCCCTCGCTCGTCCCCGCCTTCCACTGTTTGTGCACCTGCTTGCCGATGGTGAGGACGAGCACGACGGAGCTGAACCAGCCGAGGATCTCGATCATCGTCCACAGGGATGCGCACGGCCACCCGAGGCGGCAAAGGGCCGTCCCCCCAGCGTCCGGCCAGGCATCGCTGCGCGGCGAGCGTTGTGGCTCCCCATGAGGGTGCCCACCTTCTTCGCAGGGCGGCGGCGATGGGTGTCGCGCTCCCGGTGTCCGAAAGCACGATGCAAGGTGGCTCGGTGGGTTGGAGGGGCTTTCGGACGCCGCCGGAGCGGTGGAGGCGGCGTGGCACGCTCGAAGAGGGGGCTGGAGGAGTATCGCAAGAAGCGGAACTTCGAGGTCACGCCCGAGCCCGGGCCGGACGGCTCCGGTGCCGCAGGCGATCGCGCGGCCTCCGGCGATGCACCCCGCTTCATGATCCACAAGCACGACGCGACGCGGCTGCACTACGACCTGCGCCTGGAGATGGACGAGGCGATGGCGTCGTGGTCGGTGCCGAAGGGGCCTTCGTACGATCCGTCCGTGAAACGCCTCGGGGTCCAGACCGAGGACCACCCGCTCGAGTACGCGAACTTCGAGGGCCGCATCCCCGACGGCGAGTACGGCGCAGGCGACTCGCTCATCTGGGACCGCGGCACCTGGGACACCGTTCCGCCCGGCCAGGCATCGCAGCAACGAAAGAAGGGGCACCTGCGGATCGAGCTGCACGGGGAGAAGCTCAAGGGCCAGTGGCACCTCGTGCGCACCGGCGGCGGCGGGACGAAGGCGAACTGGCTCCTCTTCAAGGCCAAGGACGGGCTCGAGGACGCGAACTACGACGTGGTCGAGGCGAGGCCGGAGTCGGTCGTCTCGGGGCGCCGGGTGACGCGCGGGCCGGTTCGCAAGAAGGACCTGCGCGCGGCCCACCCGGAGCCGAAGGAGCTCATGCAGAAGGTCTGGCCGCCGATGCTCGCCACGCTCGCGGAGCCGGAGCGCGCCGGAGAGCTCGAACGCTACGTGTACGAGGTGAAGTACGACGGCTACCGGGGCATCGCCGCGGTCTCCAACGGGCGGGTGTGCTTCGTGACCCGGAACGGCCTCGACCTCACCTCCCGCTTCCCGGAGATCGCCCGCGCCCTCTCGCGATTGGTCGTCCCCGAGGTGGTGCTCGATGGCGAGGTCGTCGCCTTCGATGCGGGCGGTGTCTCGCGCTTCCAGTCCCTGATGATGCCCGGCGTGGACCACCGGTTCGCGGTGTTCGACCTCCTCTGGCTCGACGGCGAGGACCTGCGCGGACGGCCGCTGGAGGACCGGCGGGATCTGCTCGAGTCGGTGCTGGCCAACGTGCCGCCGCCGCTGGAGGTGGCGGAGCGCATTCGCGGCGAGGCGGAGGCGGTCATCAAAGAGGCGGAGCGGCGCGGCCTGGAGGGCGTCATCGCGAAGGCGTGTGGGGCCCGCTACGAGGGCCGGCGGTCGCGGGCCTGGCTCAAGCTCAAGGTGTCGCAGGGACAGGAGGTCGCGATCATCGGCTACACGCCGATCACCAACGGCAAGAAGGAGATCGGCGCGCTGCTGGTGGGCGTGCACGACGGCGAGGGATTCCGCTACGCGGGGAAGGTCGGCACCGGGTACTCGACGAAGCTGCGGCGCGAGCTGTGGGAGACGCTGGAGAAGGACCACATCGATCTGCCTGCGGCGAAGGACGCGCCGCGGATGAAGCTCGCGCGCTGGGTCCGGCCGAAGCTGGTGGCACAGGTCCGCTTCACCGAATGGACGCGCGACGGGAAGCTCCGACACCCCGCTTTCCTCGGCCTGCGCGTGGACAAGAAGCCGGAGGAGGCGACGCGTGAGGTGCCCGTCGAGCCGCCCGAGAAGCCGGTGAAGGGCAGCCGCCGTGCGCCGGAGAAGAAGGCCGCGCGGACCGCGAAGCTGCCAGACGCTGCGCCCGAGGTCGCCCTCACCA
This sequence comes from uncultured Myxococcaceae bacterium, assembly GCA_964502265.1. Classification (GTDB taxonomy): domain Bacteria; phylum Myxococcota; class Myxococcia; order Myxococcales; family Myxococcaceae; genus JAFAFL01. Next base: position 4,858 of record CAZCWA010000313.1, read on the forward strand.
GCGGCACGCGCGTGGTCTACCCGGAAGCGAAGGTCACCAAGGCGGACGTGTTCGCCTACTACCGGGACGTGGCGCCCTTGATGGTGCACGCGCTGGCGGGAAGGCCGCTCGCGTTGAAGCAGTGGCCGAAGGGGATCTCCACCGACGGGTTCTTCCGCCAGCACGTGGCGGACCTGCCCGAGTGGGCCTCGCGCGCGAACGTGCCCACCGCGAAGCGCACGCTCACCCACCCCATCGTCGACCGCGAGGAGACGCTGCTCTGGCTCGCCAACCGCTCGGCGCTGGAGCTGCACATGTGGCACAGCCGCGTGCCGCACCTGACCGAGCCGGACTGGGTGGTGTTCGATCTCGATCCGGGGAAGGGACCGTTCGAGGATCTGATCACCGTCGCCTCGGCGCTGCGCGGGCTGCTCGAGAAGCTGGGGCTGGCGAGCGTGCCCAAGACCTCCGGCAAGCGCGGCCTCCACGTGATGGTGCCGGTGACGCGCGGGCACAACTACGAGGACGCGCTCACCTTCGCCGAGGCCATCACCGGCGCCCTGGCCCACGCGCTGCCGGACATCGCCACCACCGAGCGCACCATCAAGAAGCGCGGCGGACGGCTCTACCTGGACGCGTTCCAGAACGTGGAGGGGAAGACGATCATCGCGCCCTACTCGCTCCGCGGCGTGGAGGGCGCGCCGGTCTCGACACCGCTGCGCTGGAGCGAGGTCAACGCGAAGCTCGACCCGGCGAAGTACACGCTGAAGACCGTCCGCCGACGGCTCGACAAGGTGGGCGACCTCTTCGCCGAGGCGGTCGACGGACGACAGCGCCTGCCGCGGTTCACGCGCTGATAAGCCAGGCTGCCTGGACGGCATCCGGCTGCGCCGACCCACATTCGCCTTCGGTGCCCGCCCGGGCAGAGCGCTGGTATGCAGCGGGCCATGTCGCAGCTCGAGCTCCCCGCCACGCCCTCCTCGACCACCGCCGACCGGCGCTTCTACGTCTTCACCGCCGTGGCCTCGACGCTGGCCCTCGGGCTGCTGGCGTACCTGCTGCTGGTGCGCCAGGGCGATCCGAACGCCACCGTGGATCTGCGCTTCATGCCGGCGGTCAACGCGTGCCTCAACACGCTCGCGGCCACCCTGCTCACCGCGGGCTACGTCGCCATCCGCCGAGGCAACCGGTCCCTGCACCAGCGCCTCATGGTGTCCGCCTTCGCCGCGTCCGCCGTCTTCCTCGTGGGCTACCTCGCCTACCACTACGTGCACGGCGACACGAAGTTCACCGGCGAAGGCGCCGTCCGCGCGGTCTACTTCTTCATCCTCATCACGCACATCGTGCTCTCGATGTTCGTGCTGCCCATGGCGCTGATCACCTTCTACTTCGCCGCCCGGAAGAGCTTCGCCCGCCACCGCAAGATCGCGAAGGTGCTGCTCCCCATCTGGCTCTACGTGTCCGTGACGGGCGTCGTGATCTTCTTCATGCTGCGCGGGAGTGTGCCGGCGGTGCCGTAGGCGGC
>CAZCWA010000314.1:0-6343 GCA_964502265.1 uncultured Myxococcaceae bacterium
ACGGCGGCCTCGCCTTCTGAGCCCACGGGACCCAGTTGCAGAAGCGCCCGCCCCACCGGTCTGGACCGGCAGCGGCGGGCGCGTCACGTCGAACCTGCGTCGTTCTGCTAGGCGCCCGGCGAGACCGCCTTCGCCCGCGGGTCGTCGAGCTGCAGGTCGAAGGAGATGTTCACCTCGTCCGCCGTCTTCAACGTGCCGAGCATCATCACCGGAGGGGTGATCCCGAAGTCCGTCATGCGCAGCAACCGGGTGCCCGTGAACCGCATCCCGTCGCCTGCCTTCGTGGCCACGAGGTCGAGCGTCACCGGCTTCTGCACGCCCGCCACCGTGAGCAGCCCCTTCGCCTTCATCTTCACCGAGCCACCCGCTCCGGGCTCCGCCTCATACGACTGCAGCTTGAAGCCGATCTCCGGGTGGCTCTTCGCCTCGAGCGCCTGCTGCATGTTCTTGTCGAGGTCCTTCTTCCCCGACGCGAGCTTCGTCACCGGGATGCGCACGTCCAGGGCCTTCAGCCCGCCGCCGCGCAGCGCCGTGCCCAGGTCCTCGCCCTCCGCCGCCTCCACCCGCGCCCGGGCCGACACGCCCTTCGCCTCCGCGCGGTACTTGTGCAGGGTCGAGTCGCCCTCCAGCGCCACGCTTCCGGTCGCCGTCCACGCCTGGCCGAAGCCCACCGCCGGCACCAGGGCCAGCGCCGCCACCACCGGCCGCATCACGTTCATCCACTTCATCGCACGTACTCCCCAACTCGTTGTGAGGACTGCGCCGCCGCCCGGCGGAGGATCTCCGCCCGTACGTCCGTCAGCAGCGCGTCCGCGTTCTCGGCAATGACCCCGGAACCGATGAAGGCCGGGAGCGAGAGGGTCGGCTTCGCTCTCAACCGGTACGTCACCTGGACGCCGCCCGCGTCGGGTCGCAGCGTCCAGTTCCCCTCGTAGAGCTCGAAGTCCTTCCGCGAGACGTCGCGGAACCGGAGCTCCCGGGGCGCGCTCTCCTCCAGCGCGAGGACCAGGTGCAGGGTGCGCTGGAACATCAGCGCCTTCGCCCGGACCTCCTGCTCGAGGAGGACTCCGCCGCCGCGCGAAGGCTTGAACTGGCTCTCGCGCATGCCGCGGACGAAGAGGGGGAAGCCCTCGTAGTCGGTGAGCACCTCCCACACCGCCTCCAGGGGGCGGTCGATGCGGAAGGTGCCCTCGACCATCCAGACACCGCCTGCCGACTGCGTCACCCGGGGCGCGGCGCCTGCCGCTGCGGCGAGGGGCGAGGTCACCCCTGCGACCAGCATCAGCGAGACCATCAGTGCGCGCACGCTCCGGGTGTTCATCGAAGGCTCCTTCTGGCTATGCGTGGGACCTCAGAACTGCGCCTGGAACATCAGCCGGCCCTGCACGAGCGTCTGGGCTTCGACCGTCGAGCCCCGGGAGAGCTGCGCGGTCTGGTCCGGGTGGTCCGTGGCCGCGTATGCGCCGAAGTTGGGCTCGAGGATGACCGGCGCGTTGAACACCACCGGCAGCGCGGCGATGAGCTTGGCGTGGCGGCCGAGGTGGTACGTCACCGCGGGCGTGACCTCGTGAATCGTGCTGCCGCCGGTGATGGACTGGTCGCCCACGCGGAAGCCGTCGTCGGTGAAGAGCGCCGCGTAGCGCAGCCCGCCCTCGAGGTTGCCCTTCGCCACCGAGCCCTGCACCCGAGCGCCCGTGAGCTGCACGCGGCCGTAGGTGTTCTCGTAGACCGACTGGTCGACCTGCACCTCACCCGCGACCGTGAGCCCGTTTCCCACCGGCGCGCGCACCACCGCGTCGGCGCCGTACTGGTAGAAGCTCCCCTCGTCGAGCGGCCGCTGGCCGATGTACGGGTTCCAGTTCGGGTTGAGGACCAGCGAGCGGTCCGCGGTCTTCACGTTGAGCACCGACGAGTGACCGACCAGCGAGTCCTTCGTGTACAGGCCGTTGGCGTGCACCGCCCACTGGAGCTTCTCCACCCGCGTGTGCTGCGAGAGCCGGAAGGGATCCTCGTCCGCGTTGCCCACCCCGATCCGCGCCACCGCGAGCGGGATGCCGATCTTCTGCGGCAGGTAGCGCTCCGGGACGTTGCGGCCGCCGCCGGTGAAGACGCCGCCGATGAGCGTGAAGGGCCCGGGCTTCACCACCGCCGAGATGCCCACGTCGCGGCCGACGAGGCTCCCGAGGTTCTGAATCGACCGCCCCGGGTACTGCATCTCACCCGAGTACGTGAGCTGCTCGCGGCCGTAGGGGACCTTGTACTGACCGACCTTCAGGTAGGCCTTGCTGCCCAGCCGCACCTCGGCGTCGAGGTCCAGCAGCCCCAGCGCGATCCCCGGCGTAGGGGCGACGATCACGTCCTCCGGCCCCAGGCCCAGCTCGAGGTTGAGCTTCCCACGCTCGTGCTCGCCGCTGACACGCAGCCGCGCGCTCTTCATGAAGAGGTAGACCCGGGCGTCGCTGCGCGAGGGGTCCTCGAGGTACTGACCCACGCCCATCACCTGGGTCATGGCGCCGACCTTCACCTCGACGTCCTCGTTCTTGAACACGGTGGTGTCCGCCGACGCCACCGAGCCCATCGCCATCACACCCGCCACGACCCCGCCTGCCCACTTGATCCTGCGCATCTCCTCGACCGTCCTCTCGCGTTGAACCGCGTCCGTTCCTTTCTGCGGACGCAGCTGTCCCGTTCAGCGCAGGGCCGTTCTTCCGCTCGGCGGATGCCGTTCGTTCGTTCCGGTTCTGCTGGCGCAGCAGGGACTCACCGCGCCTGTGGGGTCTCGTCGGATTTGGTGCCGCCGGACCTCGCGCAGACCGACTGCACTTGTGGGGCCAAAGTGCCCCAACGCCGCGACTCAGAGTGAAGGGGCCCTACGCGGGGCCATCCGGAGCTCAAACGGGCGCGCAAAGCCTGCGGGGGTCCGCAAACCGTGCGCCCGCCGGCGTTCCAGCCGCCGGGGATTGCAGGGAGTGCTGCGAATCGGGCGGCTCGGCCTTAGGTGGAGTTGATGTCGATCAAGGGAAAGATGCTGAGGGCTTTGCGCGGGCTCCTCACCCAGGCGCGGGTCGAGAAGGCCGAAGACGTCGGCAGCCCGTTCCGCCGGATCGTGCTCGGCGTGGAGAAGCTCCCCGTCATCGAGCCGGGGACGAAGGTCCAGGTCCTGCTGCCATCCGACGAGGTGCGGACCTACTCGCCCATCGCTTCAACGGAGGGACTGGTGCTCCTGGCCTACCGGCACGCGCCGGGACCGGGAGGAGCGTGGGCGCGTTCGGTGAAGCCAGGTGATGCCGTGCACTTCATCGGTCCGCAGCGCTCACTGCTGCTGCCGCCGGGTCCGGTGGTGATGATCGGCGACGAGACGAGCGTCGCGGTGGCGGCCGCCTACGAAGCCGCCGAGCCCGGTCGCGTGGTCCGCGCGGTCTTCGAGACAGGAGACGTGGACGCCGTTCGCGAAGCCGCAAGATTCATGGGGCTGCGGGACGTTCACGTCTCGCCCAGGGGAGACCACGCGGCGCTCGCCGAGGCAGCAAGCGCGGCGCGCGCAGGCTCACCCGACACGTTCATCGCGCTGACTGGCGGCTCGGAGCTGGTGGTAGGCGTTCGCGCCCACCTGCGAGCGCAGGGGAGCGCGAACGTGGTGACCAAGACCTACTGGATCCCCGGCCGCGCCGGGCTCGACTGAGCGGCCCGCCCCTCAGCCGAGGAGCACCTTCGCGTGGTGGCGGAGGTGGTCTTCGATGAAGGTGCTGATGAAGTAGTAGTTGTGGTCGTAGCCCTCGCGGCGGCGGAGCGAGAGCGCCTGCCCCGCCTTTGCGCACGCGGCCTCGAAGAGCTCCGGGCGGAGCTGCGGCTCGAGGAACTTGTCCGCGGTCCCCTGATCGATGAGCAGCGTGCCGGGGAAGGTGCGGCCGCTGGAGACGAGCTCGGTGGCGTCGTACTGCGCCCACTGCGCGCGGTCCGGCCCGAGGTACCCGGTGAACGCCTTCTCTCCCCACGGCACCTGGCTGGGCGAGGTGATCGGCGCGAAGGCGGAGACGCTCTGGTACTCGCCCGGCATGGACAGCGCGATGGTCACCGCACCGTGCCCGCCCATGGAGTGGCCGAAGATCCCGCGCCGGTTCTCCGCGATGGGGAAGCGCGACTCCACCACCGCGCGAAGCTCATGGGTGACGTACGTGCGCATCCGGTAGCTCTCGGACCACGGCTGCACGGCCGCATCCACATAGAAACCGGCGCCCTGGCCGAAGTCCCACGAGGTGTCGTCGCCGGGGTACCGCTTCGTCCGCGGGCTGGTGTCGCACGTCACCAGCGCGAGGCCGAGTTCGGACGCGAACCTCTGCGCCCCCGCCTTGATCATGAACGTCTCCTCGGTGCAGGTGAGCCCGGCGAGGAAGTAGAGCGCGGGGACCTTCCCTCCCTTCGCGCCCTTCACGGCCGCCGGCGGGAGGTACACGGAGAAGCGCATGGGCCCTCCGCAGGCGGCGCTGTCGTGCTCGTAGAAGCCCTGGACGCCCTCGAAGTGGCGGTGCTCCGAACGGGTGGTGACCATGATCTAGAACTCCACCACGGTGCGGATGGACTCGCCGGCGTGCATGAGGTCGAAGGCCTCGTTGATGCGCTCCAGCGGGAGCTTGTGGGTGATCAGGCTGTCGATCTCCACCTTCCCGTCCATGTACCAATCGACGATCCGCGGCACGTCCGTCCGCCCGCGCGCGCCGCCGAAGGCGCTGCCCTTCCACACCCGCCCGGTGACGAGCTGGAACGGCCGGGTGGAGATCTCCTGCCCCGCGCCCGCCACGCCGATGATGATGCTCTGGCCCCAGCCGCGGTGGCAGCACTCGAGCGCCTGCCGCATGAGCTGCACGTTGCCCACGCATTCGAAGGAGTAGTCCGCGCCGCCGCCGGTGAGCTCCACCAGGTGGCCGACGAGATCGCCCTTCACCTCCTTCGGGTTGACGAAGTGGGTGAGCCCGAACTTGCGCGCCATCGCCTCGCGCGCGGGGTTGATGTCCACGCCGACGATCATGTTGGCGCCCACCATCTTCGCGCCCTGGATCACGTTGAGGCCGATCCCGCCGAGCCCGAACACGACCACGTTGGCGCCCGCCTCCACGCCGGCGGTGAAGAGCACCGCGCCCAGGCCCGTGGTGACGCCGCAGCCGATGTAGCAGATCTTGTCGAACGGGGCGTCCTCGCGGACCTTCGCCAGCGCGATCTCCGGCAGCACGGTGTGATTCGCGAAGGTGGAGCAGCCCATGTAGTGGTGGATGGGCTTGCCCTTGATGGAGAAGCGGCTGGTGCCGTCCGGCATCAGGCCCTTGCCCTGCGTCCCGCGGATCGCGGTGCACAGGTTCGTCTTCTGCGAGAGGCACGACTTACAGTTGCGGCACTCGGGCGTGTAGAGCGGGATGACGTGGTCGCCCGGCTTGAGCGTGGTCACCCCGGGCCCCACCTCGACGACGATGCCCGCGCCCTCGTGGCCGAAGATGACGGGGAACAGTCCCTCCGGATCCGAGCCCGAGCGGGTGAACTCGTCCGTGTGGCAGACGCCGGTGGCCTTGAGCTCCACCAGCACCTCACCCAGCTTCGGTCCCTGGAGATCGACCTCCTCGATGACCAGCGGCTTCCCAGCTTCCCAGGCGACGGCGGCGCGCGTTTTCATGCCGCCACTTGTAGTTCAGTCCCGGGGGGCCGCCACCAGATCGAAGTCCGGGATGTGCTCGCGCATGAACGTCCGCATCCGGTTGATCAGCGCCGCCTCGATCTGGCGCGCGCGCTCGCGGCTCACCCCGTACTCGTCGCCGATCTGCTGCAGCGTCATCGGCTCCTCGGACATGAGGCGCTTCTCGAAGATGAACCTGTCCTTGTCCTTCAGGGTCTCGGCGAACTGAGCGATCTTCTCGCGGAAGAGCGCCTTGAGCTCCTCGCCCGCCAGCCGCTCGTCCGCCGGCATCGACTGCGAGGGCAACATCCGGTCCAGCCTCGGGGCGCGGGACTCGTCCCCCGGCATGGACATGTCGATGGAGACCTCGTCGTGGCCGAGCCGCTGGTCCATCTCCACCACGTCCTGCTCGGTGACGCTGAGACTCTCCGCCAGCAGCTTCGGCGTCACCTCCACGCCCGTCCTGGCGAGCCGCTCCTGCTCCTGGCGCAGCTTGAAGAAGAGCTTCCGCTGGGCCTCGGTGGTCCCCAGCTTCACCATCTTCCAGTTGTCCATGATGTAGCGAAGGATGTACGCGCGGATCCACCAGGCGGCGTAGGTGGAGAGCTTCACGCCGCGGTCCGGGTCGTACTTCTTCACCGCCTGCATCAGGCCGATGTTCCCCTCCTGCACCAGGTCCAG
>CAZCWA010000315.1:0-6311 GCA_964502265.1 uncultured Myxococcaceae bacterium
GGTGCGCGAGGAACGAACGCGCCTTCCCACCCTCCGCGCCGATCGCCAGCGCCAATAGGCCGATGCTGACCTGCTCACCGGTGGCGAGGATCACGTCCTGCTCGCGCTCGCTGGGCCGGTCGCTGATCTGCGAGATGAGCTTCACCAGCCGGTTGGTCTCGCCGGACATCGCGGAGACGACCACCACCACGCGGTGACCTGCCCTCTGTGCGGCGAGACACCTGCGGGCCACGTTGCGGATCCGGTCGACGTCGCCGACCGAGGTGCCGCCGAACTTCTGGACGATGAGTGCCACGGGGCGCGGACACTAAAGGCGGGGTAGACGGACTGTAAAGGTGGGGTAGAAGCGCGGCGCCCTCAGGAGGTATCCGCACGTGCCCACTTCCCGCGTCCTCATCGATGGAGACACCCTCGGGCTGGAGGAGATCCAGCTCGTCGCCCGTGGCCAGGCGAAGGTTGAACTCGCTCCCTCGGCCCTCGCCCGCGTCCAGACCGCCCGCGCCCTGGTGGACCGGATCGCCGAAGGCGACGTGGCCGCGTACGGCATCAACACCGGCTTCGGCACGCTCGCCGAGGTCCGCATCGACAAAAAGGATCTGCGCGAACTGCAGCGCAACCTGATCCTCTCGCACGCGGCCGGCGTGGGGCAGCCGCTGGGCATCCCCGAGGCGCGCGCGCTGCTCCTGCTTCGCTGCAACGTGCTGGCGAAGGGGCACTCGGGGATCAAGCCGGAGACGCTGGGCCTGGCGATCGAGATGCTCAACCGCGGGGTGGTGCCCGTCGTCCCCGAGCGCGGCAGCGTGGGCGCCTCGGGCGATCTGGCGCCGCTCGCGCACCTGGCGCTGGTGCTCATCGGCGAGGGCGAGGCCTTCTTCGAGGGCCAGCGGCTCAAGGCCCGCGATGCGCTGCAGAAGGCCGGCCTGCAGCCGGTGGTGCTGGAGGCCAAGGAGGGCCTGGCGCTGGTGAACGGCACCCAGGCGATGTGCGCGGTGGGCACGCTCGCCCAGCTTCGCGCCGAGTCGCTGGCGAACCTGGCGGACCTCGCGGGCGCGATGACGCTGGAGGGTCTGCTCGGCTCGCACAAGCCCTTCATCCACGAGATCCACGACGTGCGGCCGCACGTGGGCCAGCGCGCGGTGGCCGAGCACCTGCGGCGGATCCTGCGCGACTCCGAGATGGAGGCCTCGCACGCCAACTGCGCCAAGGTGCAGGACCCCTACTCGCTGCGCTGCATGCCCCAGGTGCACGGCGCCGCGCGGGACGGGATCGCCTTCTCGCGGCGGATGCTGGAGGTGGAGGTCAACAGCGCCACCGACAACCCGCTGGTCTTCCCCGAGACGGAGAAGATCGTCAGCGGCGGCAACTTCCACGGGCAGCCCATCTCCCTGGGCCTCGACGTGCTGGCGATCTCCATGACGCACCTCGCGTCGATCAGCGAGCGGCGGATGGAGCAGCTCGTGAACCCGTCCCTGTCCGGGCTGCCGCCGTTCCTCACCCAGAACTCGGGGCTCAACTCGGGCTTCATGATCGCGCAGGTGACGTCCGCCGCGCTGGTGGCCGAGTCGCGCATCCTCTCGCACCCCGCCTCGGTGGACTCCATCCCTTCGTCGGCCGGCCGCGAGGACCACGTGTCGATGGGCATGACCGCGGCGCTCAAGGCCCGCTCGGTCGCCGAGCACCTGCGTTCGTGCATCGCGATCGAGATCCTCGCCGCCGCCCAGGCATTGGACTACCGCCGCCCGCTGAAGGCCGGCCGCGGCGTGCAGGCAGCCTGGGACCTGGTGCGGTCGATCGTTCCGCACATGGAGCGCGATCGCGAGCTGCACCTGGACATCGAGGCGGTGGGCAAGCTGGTCGACTCCGGGGCCCTTCTGGAGGCTGCCCGGCAGGCAACTGCCTAGGAATACCGGCCGTTTGAGCGGGCCTCCGGCGCGTGGTACGACCTGTGGTCGCACACCCCACCGGAGCCCGAATGAGCGCGCGGAACGACCTTCCGATCCCCCTCGTCACGTCCGATTCTCCCGCCTCCTCCGGTGTCGCCGCCGGAGAGAGCGCGGTGTCGCAGCTCGTCGAGGCCACGCAGAGGGTCCCCGCCCCGCCCCCCGTCTCCCCCAACGCAGCCGAAGAGTCGGCGCGGAAGACGATCGCGCTGCTCGATCGGGAGGCGCGCGCGCTGGGGACGGATCCTTCCGCGGCGCTGCTCTTCCACGAGATCGGCCTGCTCTGGGAGGACCCGCTCAAGAACCCGCGCAACGCGGCGGTGGCGTACCAGAACGCCTACCGCCTCTCTCCGCTCTTCGTGGGCAACATCCAGGCGGCGCGGCGGCTCTTCGCCGAGGTCGGCAACTGGGCGATGGTGGTGCAGCTCCTCGACGCGGAGCTGCTCGCGGAGGGTGACGGCGCGCAGCGCGCGGCGCTCCTGTTCGAGAAGGCGCAGGTCCTCGAGGCGCGGCTGTCCCGGGAGGAAGAGGCCGCGGCCGCCATCCAGGCATGTCTGGCCGAACGCCCGCGCGCGCTGTCCCTGCTGGTCCAGTTGGAGGCGCACTTCGCCGAGCGTGCGGATGCGGCCGCGCTGGTGGAGGTCTACCGGCTCATCGCCGACGCGGTGGACGAGCCCGCGCTGAAGGCGCACTACCTCGCGCTCTCGGCGGGGCTGCTCGAGGACCGGCTGGGTCGCAGCGACGAGGCGACCGCGGCCCTGAAGCAGGCGCTGACGCACGACGGTTCGGATCCGCTGCTCATCGCGGCGGAGGTGCGGTCGGCGGAGCGGGACGGCCGGACGGACGATCTGGTGACGGCGCTCCGGGCAGAGGCCGAGCGTGGCGGTGAGTCGTCCGCGCCCACGTGGCTGCGGCTGTCCCAGCTCCTCGCGCGTTCGGGCCGGGATCGGGAAGCCCTGGAGGCGCTGGAGGCTGCGCGGCGCGCGTGCCCCAACGAGCCGCTCCTCCTCTCCGAGCTGGCGCAGATCCACGAGGCGCGCGGGCTTCACCGGGAGCTGGCGGACGTGCTGGGCGCGTGGGTGGGGCTGGTCACCGACGAGAGCGAGCTGGTGGCGCTGCACCTGCGGCGGGCGGCGCTCTACGAGGACACGCTGAAGGACGAGGACGCCGCGGTCGCGAGCTACCGGGCGCTGCTGGAGAAGGTGCCGGGCCACGGCGCCGCGCTGGCGGGCCTGGGGCGGCTGCTCCACCGGCTCGGTCGCTTCGAGGAGCTGGTGGCGGTGTTCGACGCCGAGATCGCGGCCATCGAGGATCCGCGCGGCCAGGCGGCCCGCATGTTCAAGGCGGCGGAGCTGCTCGAGCAGAAGCTGGGGGACGTCGAGTCCGCCATCACGCGCTACGACAAGTGCCTGCAGCTTCAGCCGGGCTACCTGCCCGCGCAGAAGGCGCTGGTGCGGCTGTACGAGACCGGGGGCCGCTGGAACGACCTCGCGGCGATGTACGAGCAGGAGCTTTTGCAGACCGCGGATCGCGACGAGATGATCGCCATCCTCTTCCGCACCGCCGCGCTCTTCGAAGAGCGGCTGTCGGATCCGGACCGCGCCATCGAGTGCATGCGCCGGGTGCTGGAGATCGCGTCCGACCACCTGCCCGCGGTGCGCAAGCTGGGCGCGCTGCTGGAGCGGACCGGACGGTGGGCGGACCTCATCGCGCTCAACGAGACCGAGGCCGCGCTGGTGGGCGACACGCGGCTCGTCCTCTCCCTGCACCACCGCAACGCGGAGATCCTCGAGGAGCACCTGAAGGATCGCGCCGGCGCCACCGCCGAATGGGAGCGGCTGCTCGCGCTCTCGCCGTCGTACCTGCCCGCGCTGCAGGCCCTGGGGCGCCTCTACGCGCAGGACGCCCGCTGGCAGGAGCTGGTGAAGATGTACCGGACGGAGGCGGAGATCGCGCCCTCGCCGGAGCAGGCGGCGGCGCTCATCCACCGGGTGGGCGAGCTCTTCGAGCACCGGCTCGGGGACGAGAACGAGGCCATCGCGTCGTACCAGGAGGTGCTCACGCTGGCGCCTTCGTACTTCCCCGCCCTGCGCGCGCTGGGACGGATCTACCGGACCCAGGGCGCGTGGGAGAGCCTGGTGGACGTGCTGCGCGCGGAGGCGGCGAACCGCGCCGATCCGGTGGAGCGCGCCAACGCGTTGTTCCAGGCGGCGCAGATCTGGGAGCACCCGCTCGGGCGCGAGGAGATGGCGATCGAGGGGCTGCAGGAGGTCCTGCGGCTGGTGCCCGGGCATGCGGCGGCGCTGCGCGCGCTGCAGCGGCTGCACGCCGGGCGCGGCGAGCTGAAGGAGCGCGCGGTGGTGCTCGAGCGCGAGGCGCAGAGCGCGGCCGAGGTGCAGACGCGGGTCCTGGCCCTGATCGAGCTCGGGTGGCTCTTCCTCGACCGGCTCGAGGATCCGGCGCGGGCGGCGAAGCACGCGGAGGCGGCGCTGGCGCTGGCACCGGACAACCTCTCGGCGCTGAAGCTGCTGGAGCGGGTGCGCGCGAGCGACAAGGCCCGCCGGGCGGAGCTGCGGAGCCGGCTCTCGGAGCGGGTGGGCAACCCCGCCCTTGCCGCCGCCCTGCGTTTGTCGGCTGCGGTGGATCGCGAGCCCGCGGGCTCGACCGAGGCGCCGCTTCAGGCCCTGCGTGAAGCGTGGGAGGCCAACCCGACCGATGGGCGGCTGGCGTTCGCGGTGGAGCGCGCGCTTCGCCGGACCGGCGATTGGACAGGCCTTCTGGATCTGCTCGAGAAGCGGGCCGCGCTGCTCGACAAGCCGGCCGAGCGCGCGGCTGTGCTGGGGCGGGTGGCCGACCTTTCGCTCTCGAAGCTGGGCGATGTGGCGCGTGCGATGGCCGCGTGGACGGCGGTGCGCGAAGTGCTGCCCCATCACCTGCCCGCGCTGCACGGGCTGCTGTCCCTCCACGAGGCGGCGGGCGAGTGGGCCCCGGCGCGTGCGCTGCGGGAGCAGTTGGGCGCGGCGGCGAAGGATCCCCGCACCGCGATCGACGCGTGGGTGGGCGCCGGCGAGCTCTGCTGGAGGCGGCTGGACGACGCGGACGGCGCGCTGGCGTGCTACCGCAAGGCGCTGGAGCTGGACGCGCTGGAGCCGCGGGCCTCGGCGGCGGTGGAGGAGCTGCTCGCCCAGCGCGGCGGCGCAGAGGAGCTGGCGGGACTTCAGCAGACGCGCGGCGAGGCGCTGCTGGCGAAGCGGGACGCGGTGGCGGCGGGCGCAGAGCTGTTCGCGGCGGCGCGGACGTGGCGCGAGCAGGTCGGCGATGCCGCGCGGGCCTCTCACGCGGTGGACCTCGCGCTGAAGGCGCAGCCCACGCACCCCGGCGCGCTGGAGCTTCGGGCTTCGCTCTGGATCGAAGAGGAGCGTCACGCGGACGCGGCGGCGGCCCTCGCCTTGCGCATCGCCCAGGGCGGCGCACCGGAAGAGCTGGCGGTGCTGCACCTTCAGCTCGGGAGCCTCTACGACGCGCACCTGTCGGACTCCACCCGCGCGGCGGCGCACTTCCAGACCGCGCTCGGATTGAACCCCGGGCTCACCGACGCGCTGGCGAAGCTCTCCGCCATCCACGTGCAGGCGCGCAACTGGACGGCCGCGATCGACTGCCTCGAGCGGCTGTGCGAACAGGTGACCGATCCGCTGCCGCTCGCGGGGCACCTGCTGTCGTACGCGCAGGTGGTGGACGCGGGACTGGGTGACGCGGCCCGGGCGACGGCGCTCTATCGGCGCGCGCTGGAGCTGGCGCCGGGCAACGAGCAGGTGCTCCTGCGGCTGGTGGAGCTCTACGAGCGCGGCGGCAACCTGCCGGAATTGGCCACGCTGCTCGAGGATCAGGCCGAGGCCTGGGGCGACCAGCCGAAGGGGCTGGCGCTGCGGATGCGCGTGGCCGAGCTGTGCGCGGGTCCGCTCGCGGAGCCCCAGCGGGCGGCGCACCACCTGCGGCGCGTGGTGGAGGTGGACGGGAGCAACCTCGCGGCCCACGAGGCGCTGGCGCGGGTGCTCCTTCTGGACTCGACCACGGTGGCGATGGGGCTCGAGCAGCACCGGACGGTGATCCGGATGGAGCCGTCGCGGCTCGACTCGGTGCACGCGCTCTTCGAGACGTGGGAGGCGCAGAAGCAGACCGACAAGGCCTTCTGCGCGGCGGGCGTGCTGCAGTTCTTCCGCGCGCACAACGAGGTCGAGGGCAACTTCTACCAGGAGGCCCTGCGGCGCCTGCCGCAGGACGGCGGCGTCCCCCTCTCGCCTCAGGAGGTGGAGCTGCTGCTGCATCCGGTGCTGCGCGCCCACCCACTGGTCGAGGTGCTGCGCGCCATCG
>CAZCWA010000316.1:0-6296 GCA_964502265.1 uncultured Myxococcaceae bacterium
GGGAGGACGTGCAGCAGACCATCGACGTGAACGTGACCGGCGCCTCGGCGACCCTCACCGCGCTGCTCCCGCGGATGGTGGAGCGCAAGCGCGGACAGCTCGTGGGCGTGAGCTCACTGGCCGCATGGCGAGGCCTTCCGAAGAGCGCGGCCTACAGCGCCTCGAAGGCGTGGCTGGCGATCTTCCTCGAGGGACTGCGGGTGGACCTGCAGGGCACCGGCGTGACCGTCACCGCTTTGCACCCCGGCTTCGTGAAGTCGGAGATGACGCAGAAGAACAAACACCCCATGCCCTTCCTGCTCGAGACCGACGACGCGGTGGAACGCATGGCCCGCGCCATCGTCCGACGCGACGCCGAGTACGCCTTCCCCTGGCAACTCTCCTCCGTCATGCGCATGGCGAAGGTCATGCCGAATGGCCTGTGGAACGCGGCGGCGAAGAAGTTGAGGTGATCGGCGCCAGGCTGGGGCGGGGCCACTTTCCCGGGCGCCACTGCCTCCAGTGGCGGTCTTGGCTGTTGAGCAGGCGAACGACCATGCTCTCTCGGCTGTCCCACTTCAACCTCAAGGCGACGCGGGCGGCGCTTCAGGAGGCCCACAGCGGCCAGGCGGTGAAGCGGCAGAAGCAGACCGGAGCGACCAAGGCCGTGGAACAGGTGCTCGCCGCCGTCCGGCAGGAGACCAACGGCATCCGCTCGAACATCCGCCGCCGGTTCCCGACGAGGAAGGACCTGCACAAGGCCTTCGGCGTCGGGCTCACCGAGAGCAAGCTCTCCGTTTCCACCGGCATGGCGCTCGCGACCAGCATCCTCCACGCGGTCGCCGCCTATCCCACCGAGAGCGCCGCCGCCCGCATCATCGATGCGCGACCTGGACCTGCTGACGGCCTCGCGCGATGCGATGGTGAAGGCGGACGCTGACCAGGAAGGCGCCAAGAGCAACCGCATCGTCGGGACCGCGGCGAAGAACGCCCTCCACCGCCAGATGATCGCCCTCATCGACGAGGCCCTCGGCGTGGTGGAGATGGAGTTCGCCAAAGAGCCCCACATCCTCAACCTCTTCCGCGGCCCGCTGCCGACGAAGAGGGTGAAGAGGGAGAAGATCTCCGCCTAGCGCGGCATCCTCTCCCGGCTGCGCGAGAAGCTCACGTCACCGCGCCCGCCCATCCCTCGCGAGGGATCCGCGGTGGATCACCCACCCCTCCCTCGCGAGCTTCGTCCCCGGGAGGTCGTAGGCGGCGAGCCCCGTCCCCTGGCCGCCGGCGAACTTCGCCACCAGCCTCCCGTCGAGCAGCGCGGTGGTGCCCCAGGAGGTGAAGGGGGGCAGCGTGCAGGCCCACTCCTCAGAGCCCTGCGGTGAGAGTTGGACCACCTCGTGGGTGGCGGCGAAGTCTCCGAGCATGCGCAGGAAGAGCGGGCCGCCGCCTTCGGTGAGCATGAGGTCGCTGAGCCCCTCCACCATCGGCATCTGCATGGACCACTGCAGTGCGCCGGTGCGCAGGTCCCGCCGGAGGATGTCGTGCACGCCCGCACCGGGGCGCCAGTGCACGTTGAAGCTCGAGCCCTCTCCCAGGAGGCCCGGCACCGCCGGCAGCCCGCCGTGGCTCCACAGCGGCGCGCCGCTCACCGCGTCCGCCGCGTGCGCGCTCCCGGTCACCAGCACCCGGTTCCACAGCGCGAGGTACTCCGAGGCGGGCGACTCCGACACCCACCGGATCCCGCCTGCTCCCGTCAGCGATTGCAGCCGGTGTCCGGGCGGCTCGGCCGGCGCGTTCTCGGTGGCGACGATCGCATCGCCGGTACGGCCGGACGCGACCTTGCCGAAGCGTCCCTGCACGGGGGTCACCCACTCGGTCACTCCGGTGGCGGGATTCAGGGCAACGACGAGCTGCCCGTGGTGCTGCACCGCGTTCTGCACCCCGCTCTGCCCGGTCAGCGGCACCAGGATCCGTCCGCCCGCGTCCACGCCCGCGGCGCCGAGCAGGTACTGGCGAGCCTGCTCGGGGACGGTCTCGCCGAAGAGCGTGTTGCCATGGTCCACGCGCAGGTCGCGGTGCCACAGCACCCGCCCGTCGCTCGTCCGCTGCGCCAGCACCACGCCCGTCCCGAGGAACGACACCACGGCATCCCCCACCACCATCTGACGCTGCACGAGGTCCCGGCTCCCGCCCACGAGCGTTCCGGCCGGCATGCGCCAGCGGATCACCCCATCTCGCGTGGCGGACACGGTGACGCACGGCGGGCAGGGCGTGACCATGCAGTGGAAGGGGCACTCGGCCCAGTAGAGGTTCTCGCCCGCGTCGGCCACGCCGTCGAAGACCAGGGACACGGTCCCGGGCACCACGTGCTCCCACACCGGTATCAGCGCGTTCCCCGGCGGCTGCTCGCAGGTTCCGTCGATGCACCTCCCCGCTGCCCGGCACGGCGATCCGGCGCCGCACGCCGCACCCTCGGGCACCGGCACCTCGCGGCACTGGCCGCTCAGGCAGACCGCCGCGGTCGCGCAGTCCGCCTCACCGCAGGAGGTCCCGTCCGGCACATCCACCAGGCCGCAGCCCGTCACCGGATCGCACACCGGCGCGCGGCAAGGATCGTTGCTCGCGCCGCACACGGTGGCCGGTGCCTCGGCGAGGTGCACGCAACCCCCTTCATCGCTGCACGCATCGGTGGTGCACGGGTTGCCGTCGTCGCAATGCACGGGCGCACCCACGCACCCGCCCGCGAAGCAGCGCGCGTCCTCCAGGCACGCCGGCGCGGAGAGGCACGCCGAGCCATCCGGAAGCGGCTCGCTCACGCACTCGCCCAGGGCGGGATCGAAGGCGCCCGCGTGGCACGGCGAGAACGCCGCGCAGGTGGGCTCGGCCTCGGCGACCGCGCGCAGCGGGATCTCCTTCACGCGGCCATCGGCCTCCACCCGCAGCGTGCCCTCGAAGGTGCCGGGGACGTGCGCGACCACGCGCAGCTCCAGCTCCACCTGCGCGCCCGCAGGCAGCTCGAAGCGCTCGGGCAACACGGTGAAGTGCGCGCCTTCTCCTTCGAGGTGGGTCGAGGCGCCCACGCTCAACGACACGCGCGAGGGGTTCTCCACCGTCACCGTCCGGCGAGCCGGGTGCTCCACGAAAACGCGCGCCCAGGTCACCTCCTCGGGTGTCACCGAGAACATGCCCTCGAGCGGGTCCAGCCTGTCCTGGCGGCACGCGGCGAGGGCAAAGAGCGAGAGGAAGATGAGGAGCGCGAGGAGATCGGCGGAGGACACGCGGGAGCGTTGCATCGCGCGCGGGCACTGCATCCTTCGGTCCGACACGGTCATGCACCAACCCTCCGGAAGGACTGGGCCTGCGCAGCGACACCGGGCGCGGCCTCTCAAATTCCTGATGCGACGTGCGGGTCAGCCGCCACAGGTGAGCGGGAACTGACCGCCGCCCTCGAAGACGCTGCCGGCCGCGACAGGCACCTGCATGTCCACCAGCGCGTTGCCATGCACGTCCGTCACGCGGAACGAGACCTGCGCGGGCAAGGGGCCCCTCTGCGCGGAGAAGGTGAACGCGTTGTACGACTCCCGCTGCAGCGGGACCCACTCGCCGCCCCCGGGATGCGGCCTCAGCTCCACCTGCGCGATCGGCTGCGCGTGGTTCCAGATCACCACCTGCACGTAGAAGCTGTTGGTGGACTGCGCGAACCGGTACTCGATGTTGCCCTCGTCATCGCAACGGACCGGCGTCACCGTCACGTCCTGCAGTCGCCCCACCGCCGGCGCCGCGAGCTGCTCGAAGGCCGCGCGGCCGAGATCCACCTGGTCCGTCGCGCACTCGGGGCACTGGTCGGCCACGTGCACCCGCACCGTCTTGCCATCCGGTCCGGTGATCTCGAGGCAGCTTCCGCACGCGCCCGCCCCGCCCCAGCGCGCAGGCGACACGGCCGCGAAGTGGGGGAAGTCGAGCGCCACCGAGCACGCGCCGATTTCGGAAGAGGCAGGCTCGTACCAGCTCACCTCGCCGGTGAAGTCCGGTCCGGGATCGCAGGGCATCCCCGCGTCTTCGGGGCCCGCGTCTGCGAGCGTGCCTGCGTCTTCGGACCCCGCGTCTTCGGGGCCCGCGTCCGGGATCTGGGCGAGCGCTCCGGCGTCCGCAGGCGGGTTCGAGGGGGCGCTGCAGGCGGCCGCGCCGATGAGGGCGGCGACCAGCAGCGTGGTGTGCAGGCTTCGGCGGATCGGGCGCATGTGACCTCCGGCAGGCGAGCATACGCCCGCCCGATCGGGAGGCCAGCTAGAGCCCGCGGCCCATCAGGAACTCGTCGGCGCCGACCACGCCCTTCTCCGGCGTGACCTCCTTCGGCTCGGTGCCGCGCTTGAAGACCATCTCGCGCACGTCCTTCGAGGCGTTGGAGGCGATCTTCCCGGTCCGGACGTCGATGGGCAGGCGCGCGAGGTCGGCGCCGGGCGGAGCGGGGAACTCGGACTGCGGCACGCCGTCGAGCGCCTGGCGCATGTACGCGAGCCAGATGGGCAGCGACGCGCGGCCACCGGTCTCGTAGCGCCCCAGCGGGCTCTCGTTCTTGTCGTAGCCCACCCACGTCACCGACACGAGGTCGCGGGTCATCCCGGCGAACCAGGCGTCGTACGAGTCGTTGGTGGTGCCGGTCTTGCCCGCCACCGGCTTGCCCAGCCGGTTCGCCGGGCCGCCGGTACCCTCGCGCACCGCCGCGCGCAGCGAGTCCACGAGGATGTAGCCGGCCTCCGGGCTCATCACGCGCTCGGCGGGCGAGAGGAGCTGCGCGTAGGCGCCGCCGATGCGGTCCTGCAGGCTCGCCCACGGATCGTCCCACGCGGTGTGGTCCTCCAGCGTCCGCCCGAAGCGGTCCTGGATCTTCCGGATCATGTGCGTGGGCCGCTTCTCGCCGTAGCGGTTGAAGGTCGCGTACACCTGCGCGAGCTCGTACGGGATGACGCACGACGAGCCGAGCGCCGAGGAGAGGTCCGCGTTCATCGGCGTGGAGAGCCCGAGCTGCGCGGCGAACTCGGTCATCGTCTTGATGCCCACCGCCTGGAACGTCTTCACCGCGGGGATGTTCAGCGACTTGAGGAAGGCGGTCCGCAGCACCACGTCGCCCTCGAAGTCCGAGGAGTAGTTGCCCGGCGTCCACTTCACGCTGGTGGTGGGATCGTGGTGCACGATCGGGCTGTCGACCAGCACCGTGGCCTGCGTCCACTCGAGCTTCTCGAACGCCGCGGCGTAGACGAGCGGCTTGTACGAGGAGCCCGGCTGACGGCACGCCTGGAACGCGCGGTTGAACTCGTTGGCGTCGAAGTCGTAGCCGCCCACCATCGCCACCAGGTACTGCCGGTGCGGATCGATGGAGACCAGCGCGCCCTGCAGCTCCGGCTCCTGCTCGAGCCGGAAGAGCTGCACGTCCTGCGGGAGCCTGCGGCGCATCGCCTCGTTGCTCTGCGAGTCGTCGTCGGTGAGCGCCTTCGAGTCCGCCACCGCGCGCAGCACCACCACGTCGCCCACCTTCAGCGCCGAGCGGATGCTCGAGATCATCGCCGAGGGGTAGTAGCCGTCCGGGTTGTGCTTCCGCGCCCAGCGCATGCCCAGAAGCGGGAGCTTGCCCTTCTTGGTCCCCACGGTGACGTCCGCGAGCTCGCCGTCCTTCGAGATGTCGGTGACGAGGCCCACGTAGAAGAGGTTGTCGACGATCTTTCCGGCCGCGCCCGGCATCGAGGCCAGCGCCTTGTCGCCCTTCTCCTGGAACGCCTTCCAGTCGCTCTTGGGGAGGTTCATCAGGGGGCCGCGGTAGCCCTGGCGTTTGTCCACCGCGAGCAGCCCGTAGAACATCGCCTCCTGCGCGGCGCGCTGCCGCTCGGAGTCCATGGTGGCGTAGATGCGCAGGCCGTCGTTGAGCAGCAGCTCGTTTCCGTAGCGGGTGGAGACGTCGCGGCGCACCTGCTCGGCGAAGAACGGCGCGAACTCCTTGAACACGTCCTCCACCGGGTAGACCTTCACCTCGGTGCCCGCCGCGGTGTCGTGCTCGGCCTGGGAGATCATCCCCTCGGCGAGCATCCGCCGCAGCACGTACGCGCGGCGGCGCTTGGCCTGCTCCGGGTTGCGGAACGGCGAGTAGCGCGAGGGCGCCTGCGGCAGGCCGGCCAGCATCGACATGTCGGCCAGGGTCAGCTCGCCGAGGTCCTTGCGGAAGTAGTTCTCCGCCGCGCTCTGCACGCCGTACGCGTGGTTCCCGAGATAGACGTTGTTCAGGTAGAGGTAGAGGATCTCCTCCTTGGTCAGCGCCGCCTCGAGCC
>CAZCWA010000317.1:0-6289 GCA_964502265.1 uncultured Myxococcaceae bacterium
TGAACCTGCTCTCCGGCGGCGAGAAGGCGCTCACCGCGGTCTCGCTCATCTTCGCCATCTTCCTCATCAAGCCCACCCCGTTCTGCCTGCTGGACGAGGTGGACGCGCCGCTCGATGAGGGCAACGTGGGCCGCTACAACGACATGGTGAAGGAGATGAGCAAGACGTCGCAGTTCATCCTCATCACCCACAACAAGCGGACGATGGAGATCGCGGACGCCCTCTACGGCGTGACCATGGAGGAGCCCGGCATCTCCAAGCTGGTGTCGGTGAAGATCAGCGAGGCGGTGGCCGCGAACGACGACGTGGCGGTGGCCTAGCGCTCCCGAGCGGAACGCGCGCTCACCATCGCGCGGACCAACCGGGGCCCACGCGCTCGGCGGCTTCGCGCAAGGTGAGCGGGTTCAGGCTCCAGTGGGAGGCGATGAGGGCCGGTACGTCCTCCTCCGGGATCTCGTCCATCGTCTGGGATCCGGGCTCCTCCGGCGCGCGCTGGCCCTCGTCGACGAGCGTCTCCCCCCGTTCGCCCAGGTACGCGTACGCGCGCAGGACCCGGCCCGCCCGCACGCGCGCCCACGCGAGGTACCCGACCACGCGGTGGGAACCGAACTGCTGCACCTCGGTGGCCAGCGTCCGGCTCCAGACCTTGAGCAGGGGCAGGTTCTCCGGCAGCCCCGCCATGCCCGCGCTGACCACCAGCACCCAGCCTTCGATGGGCGGGGAGACGAAGACCGCGCTCCCGCCCGCGGAGGGCGCGTTGGCCTCGTGGGCGCCGTCGGACCAGTGCGCGCGCTGCACGTCCTTCAGCCCGAGCGCGCGCACCACGTCCCGCGGCGAGTCCGAGCGGAAAGCCAGCCACTGCGTCTTCCGGCCGAAGCCATCGAACGGATGCGGCGCGATCGGCTCGGGCAGGGTGCGCGGGTCCACCCGCGGGGCCCACAGCCTCGATGCCCGATGTCGGCGAACCGCCAGCCGCCACAACACGAGCGGTGCGGCGACGGCGGCCACCGTCACCAGCGCGAAGAGGAGGATCTGCGTCACGCGCCCATCACCTCAGCGTGAGCTCCCGGTGGATGCGCTCCACCCGCCCGCCCAGCAGCGGCCCCAGCCGGACCACCTCCAGCGGCACCGGCAGCCCCTTCGCGTTCTGCGGCAGCGAGTCGGTCACCACGACCCGCGAGATGGGCAGCCCTTGCAGCCGCTCCGCCGCCGGGCCCACGAAGAGGCCGTGCGTCGCGCAGACGGTGATCTCCGGCCTGCAGCCGCGATCGAGCAGCTCGCGCGCGACCGCCGCCACCGTGCCCGCGGTGGAGATGATGTCGTCCACGAGGATGGGCCTTCTGCCGCGCACGTCGCCCACCAGCCCGCTGGTCTCCACGTCCGTCCCGGTGAGCCGGCTCTTGTGCGCCAGCGCCACCGGCAGCCCCAGCGCCCGCGCAAACCGCTCCGCCCGCTTCGCCGCGCCCAGATCCGGCGCCACCACCACGTCGCCCGCGGCGCTCCCCACCTGCGCAGCGAGCAGCTCCATCGCGTCCACGTGCTCCACCGGAACGGAGAACCCGGACTCGATCGCCGGGCTGTGCAGGTCCACCGCCACCACGCGGTCGAAGGCGCGGGACAAGGACTCTGCCACCACCCGCGCGCCCAGGGGCTCTCCCGGCGCCTGGCGGCGGTCCTGCCGCGCATAGGCCAGGTAGGGAACCAGCGCCGACACCCGCGCCGCCCCCGCTCGCCGGCACGCGTCCGCCAGCAGCAGCGCCTCCAGCAGGTGATCGCCCACCGGCACCGCCAGGGTCTGCACCACGAACACGTCCCGCCCGCGCACGTCGTCGAGCAGCCGCACCCGGCGCTCGCCGTCCGGGTACGCCTCCAGCGTGCGCTGGACCAAAGACGCCCCTTCGCATCCGCGCGCCAGCGCCACGCCCTGATCCGGATGCGCCGAGCCACAGAGGACGAGCGGCCCCGGCGGGTGGGGGGACATGGCCTAGAGGCCCTCGGCGTTCTTCAGGTCCTTCAGCCGCAGCCCGTTCTTCTTCAGCAGCCGGTAGAGGCTCTGCATGGAGAGGCCGGTCATGGACTCCGCGGCCTGCATGTCGAAGGCCGCGCGCCGCATCACCTCGGCGAAGTACACGCGTTCGAAGTCCGCCGTCACCCGGTCCTTCGCCTGGTGGTACGGCATCCCGAACAGCGCCTCGCCCATGCCCGGCCCGCGCGCTCCGCCTGCCAGACCGCCTCCGCCTTCGTCAGATGCCAGCGCGTCCGCCGGCGCGAGGAAGTCCAGCCAACCGCCGCCTGCCGCATCCCCCAGCACCGCGCCGCGCTCGAGCACGTTGCGCAGCTCCCGGACGTTGCCCGGCCAGTCGTAGCCTTCGAACAGCGCCAGGGTCTGCGCGGACAGCTCCATCGGCCTGCCCAGGTGGCGCACCAGTTGCCTGGCCAGCGTCCCCAGCTCCTCCTTGCGCGCCCGCAGCGGCGGCAGGCGCACCCGCGCCACCGCCAGCCGGAAGTAGAGCTCCTTGCGGAAGCGATCGTTGCGGACCTCGTCGTCGAGGTTCCGCGCGGTGGCGGCGACGACGCGCAGGTCCCGCTTCGTCTCGTCGATGAGGCGCAGGAGCTTGGGCTGCAGCGCCAGCGGGAGCTCGGCCACCTCGTCGAGAAAGAGGGTGCCCCCGCGCGCGGCCTCGAACATGGGGGCGATGTCCGCCTCGCACACCCGGGTGCAGTCCGCCACGTGGAAGGGCCCGTCCCGCAGGTCCGAGGCGCGGTGGATGGCGCGGGCCGCCAGCTCCTTGCCGGTGCCGGTCTCGCCTTCGATGAGGACGTTGAGCTCCTGGCCCGCCACCTGCCGCAGCAGCGCGAACACCGCCCGCATCGCCTCCGAGCTCCCGTACAGCTCGCCGAAGCGATCCTCTGCCACCAGCTCCAGCTCGGTGGGCCGGGCCTCCTGACGCACCGACAGCCGGGTCTTCCCCACCATCAGCTTGTCGCCCGGCTTCACGAACGCCTGCAGCACCTGGTGCCCCTCGAGGAAGACGCCGTTGCGGCTGCCGAGGTCCCGGACCACGAACCCGCGCGCCGTGCGCTCGAGCTCCGCGTGCCGCCGGCTCACCGTCTGATCGGTCAGCACCAGGTCGTTGAGGTTCTCCGCGCCGATCCGCACCAGCGACTGCAGCGTCCGGATCTGCGCACCCTTGTCCGGACCGGCGGCCACCTCGACCGACCATTCGTGAACCCTCACCGTCTGGGGCTCGCGTTCGCGCCGCGCGTGGAGGGACTGGGTGATCTCGAGGCGCGCTGTCTCGGCCATTGTCGTCGTGCCCTCCGGTGGAATCCCGAATCCTTGCGCCACCGGATTCCGTTGTCTATGGGGTGACCCATGCCGGGCAGGATCAACAACCGCCACAACGAGCGCCTCTTCTGCGGCGTCCCGGCACGGTTCGACGGGCCGCGGGGCCCGGTGCGCGGGAGCTGCCGCAACCTCTCGGTGGGCGGGCTCTTCTTCCTCGGCGGCACCGCGCCCGTGGGCCGCTCGGTGGAGCTGCAGATCGAGCTTCCGGACGGTTCCCCCATCCGCGCCACCGGCGAGGTCCGCTACCACCACGACTACGGCAGCGAGGGGCAGGGGATGGGCATCCGCTTCGTCCGCATCGGCGCAGAAGATCTCGCCCGCGTCTCCCGCTGGCTGGAGACCCACACCTGAGCGCACCGCTCGTCGAAGTGGCCGCGGCCGCGCTGGCCCAGGCCCCCGCCGGGACGCAGGAGCTGCTCGGACGCTACGGCCCGCCGGCGGGCGGAGGGCTCGAGCTCTTCGGGCGGGTCCTCTTCTTCGTCGTCCTGGTCGGGGTGGGCGTGCTCGAGCGATTGCAGTTCCGCCTCCGCTTCATGGAGAAGCGGACCTGGTGGGCCTCCAACGGGCGGGACGTGCTGAACCTCCTCGCGCTCGCGGCGATGATCGGCACGCTGGCGCTGGTCGGCTTCGGCGGCCCGCTGGCGCTGGTGATCGCCTCGGCGGTGCTGGTCCCGGTCAACGCCCTGCAGCACCGGTTGGGCAACAGGCCGGGCGGCGCGTGGCTGTCCGCCGCGGTGGCGCTGGTGCTGGGCTCACCGGTGGTCGCCGCGCCAGAAGAGGTGGACCGGGCGCTGCGCGATGCGCTGCTCTGGCTCTTTGCCTGACCGGCTCGGAAGGTCAGCCCGCGGCGCCGCCAAGCTCCTTCTCCAGGACGCCCTGCAGCTTCCCGTCCTGATCCAGCTTCACCAGGTCGGTGTAGCCGCCCACGTGGGTTGCGCCGATCCAGATCTGCGGCACCGTGCGCTGACCGCCCGAGTCCCGCACCAGCTTCTGGCGCGCCTCGTCGTCGCCGGTGACGTCGATCTCCTCGAAGTCGACACCCTTGCTCTCGAAGAACTGCTTGGCGCGCACGCAGAAGCCGCAGGTGCGCGTGGTGAAGATGCGGACGTTGCTCATGCTCTCCCCATAACCTTGCCGGTTCCGTTTCTCAGCCCCATCGCCCTCAATAGTAGGAGGGCGGATCGGAGCTCGGGAAGGACTCCACCGAGGCCTCCTCCACCTTGTCCCGGCGCTTGTCCTCGCCCGCGCGGCCCTTCTCCATCACCTCGCGCAGCCGGGACACGGGCTCCAAAGAGGCCTGCTGCCACGCCTTCAGCGCCTCGGCGATGTCCTCGCGCCCGGCCTGATCGGCCAGCTCCAGCGCGCGGCCCACCGCCTCCGCCGAAGCCCTGGCGTTCTCCAGGAAGGCCAACAGCTCCCAGGTGAGCTGGGAGGGGATGTTTGCAGAGGTCCTCGTATTCGACATGCCCCGAATCTGCGCATGCCCCGCAAAGGAAACGGCCCCCGGCAGTGATGCCGGAGGCCGTCTGGCTGCTGGGGCTGTGAGGAGCCGCAGCGGGCGAAACTACATGCCCATTCCGCCCATGCCGCCCATGCCACCACCCGGCGGCATCTTCGGCTCGTCGTCCTTCGGGCGCTCGGCCACCATCGCCTCGGTGGTGAGCATCAGCGAGGCCACCGACGCGGCGTTCTGCAGCGCCGTGCGGGACACCTTCGCCGGGTCGATCACGCCCGCGGCCAGCAGGTCCTCGTAGGTCCCGTTGCCGGCGTTGAAGCCGTAGGCGCCCTTGCCCTCCTTGACCTTGTTCACGATCACCGAGCCCTCGAGGCCGCCGTTGGCCACGATCTGGCGCAGGGGCTCCTCGAGCGAGCGGCGGATGATCTGCACGCCGAACGCCTCACCCGCGTTCCAGTCGCCCTTCTCCAGCGCCGGCAGGGTGCGGATGAAGGCCACGCCGCCGCCGGGCACCACGCCCTCCTCGACGGCCGCGCGGGTCGCGTTGAGCGCGTCCTCCACCCGGGCCTTCTTCTCCTTCATCTCGGTCTCGGTGGCCGCGCCGACGTTGATCACCGCCACGCCGCCCACCAGCTTCGCCAGCCGCTCCTGGAGCTTCTCGCGGTCGTAGTCCGAGGAGGTGTCCTCGATCTGCGCCCTGATCTGCTTCACCCGCGCCTCGATGTCCTTCTGGCCGCCCGCGCCGTCGATGACGGTGGTGTTGTCCTTGTCCACCACGATCCGCTTCGCCCGGCCGAGGTCGTTCAGCGTGATGCTGTCCAGCTTGATGCCCAGGTCCTCGGCGATCATCTTGCCGCCGGTGAGGATCGCGATGTCCTCGAGCATCGCCTTGCGGCGGTCACCGAAGCCCGGCGCCTTCACCGCGCAGGTGTTGAGCACGCCGCGGATCTTGTTCACCACCAGGGTGGCCAGCGCCTCGCCCTCGACCTCCTCGGCGATGATCAGCAGCGGCTTGCCCGAACGCGCCACCTGCTCCAGCACCGGCAGCAGGTCCTTCATGTTCGAGATCTTCTTCTCGTGGATGAGGATGTACGCGTCCTGGAGCACCGCCTCCATCCGCTCCGGATCCGTCACGAAGTACGGGGAGAGGTAGCCGCGGTCGAACTGCATGCCCTCCACCACGTCCAGCGTGGTCTCGAGGCCCTTCGCCTCCTCGACCGTGATCACGCCCTCCTTGCCGACCTTCTCCATCGCGTCCGCGATGATCTCGCCGATCGTCGCGTCGCCGTTGGCGGAGATGGTGCCGACCTGCGCGATCTCCTTCTTGTCCTTCGTCGGCTTGGCCTGCTTCTTCAGCTCCGCGGTGACCGTGGCGACGGCCTTCTCGATGCCGCGCTTGATCTCCATCGGGTTGTGACCGGCGGCCACGAGCTTGCTGCCCTCGCGGAAGATCGCCTGGGCCAGCACGGTCGCGGTGGTGGTGC
>CAZCWA010000318.1:0-6278 GCA_964502265.1 uncultured Myxococcaceae bacterium
CCTTCGGCGAGTAGCGCTTGACCTGATCAGCCATGGTTCTCCTCGGTGGTTGAAAACGGGGCGCCACCTTTAGCGAGGTCGCGCAGGTTTTGCACTCCCTTGTGGCCGCCTCCCGGTCGCAGTGTTCGCTTGCGCCGTCCCGCGCGGCCCCGCTATGGGCTGCCGCGCGATGCCCGAGCTGCCGGAGGTGGAGATCGCCAGACGGAGCCTGGTCCGCTGGCTCGACGGACGCCGCGTGGTCCGCGCCATCCCGGACGAGACGGCACGCACCTTCCGCGGCGCTGACCCTTCGATGTTCACGAAGCTGACCGGCGCGCTGGAGGGAACGGAGCGCCGCGGGAAGTACCTGCTCGCCGCGTTCAGCGATGGGTACGGCGCGCTCTGGCACCTGGGCATGACCGGCAAGCTGGTGCGGCGGCCGCAGGGACACGAGGAGCGGTGGAGCCGGGCGCGCCTGGAGCTCGACGACGGCTGCGCTGTCCACTTCCGCGACCCCCGCTTGTTCGGGCGCATCGAGCCGGTGAAGGGCGGGCTGGAGGTGCTGCGCGCGCTGCCGCCCTTCGTGGAGCTGGGCGTCGATCCCCTGGTGGATGGGCTCACCGCCGCGTCGTTGGAAGAGGCGGTGGGGCGCTCGAAGCAGGACCTCAAGGTCGCGCTGATGGACCAGGGCCGCATCGCGGGGCTGGGAAACATCCACGCGGCCGAGGCGCTCTTCCGCGCGGGCGTGCATCCGGAGCGCAAGGCGCAGAGCCTCGGCAAGGCGGAGTGGACGAAGCTCGCGCGGGCCATCCGGGACAGCATCGCGTTTGCGCTCGCGGACGCGGAGGGCCAGGACGAGATCGAGTATGTGGAGGAGCCGGGGGCACAGAACCCGTTCCACATCTACGGGCGCGCGGGTGAGCCGTGCCGCCGGTGCAAGACGAAGGTGCGGAGTCTGATTCAGGGAGGGCGCACCACGCATTACTGCCCGACCTGCCAGCCAAAGAGGCCGAAGCGATGACGGTGAAGGCGAAGGGACTCGACCACGTGGCGATCGCGGTGAAGGACATCGACCAGGCGACGGCGCACTACCGCGACGCGCTGGGGCTCGAGTTCATCGAGTTCGAGGACGTCCCCTCCCAGGGCGTCCGCGCGGCGATCTTCGGGCGCGGGATGGGAAGGGTGGAGCTCATCTCGCCGCTCGACGAGAAGAGCCCCATCGCGGGCTTCCTCGCGAAGCGCGGCGAAGGGCTGCACCACATCTGCATCGAGGTCGAGGACATCCAGGCCGCGCTGGACACGCTGAAGGCGAAGGGCGCGCCGCTCATCCACGAGACGCCGCAGGTGGGCGTGGGCGGGGCGAAGATCGCGTTCGTGCACCCGAAGGGGAACCACGGCGTGCTGGTGGAGCTGCGCCAGGGACCTCCGCCCGGGACGCCGCACGCAGAACACGGTGGCGGGACACACGAGTAATGGATTGTGCGCCCTGTAGCCTTTTGCTTCACTCCCGCGCCCTCGTGACGCACCCCATGCAGAGAAAGATCGATATGGCCCGAGTCCTCCTGGTGGCGCTCGTCGCGCTCTCCGGCGCCGCCGCAGCCCAGGCCCCGGCCGAACCGCCCGCGGCGCCTCCGCCCGCTCCACAGACCCCGGCGCCCGCGCCCGCCCCCGCACCGCGCGAGGCCGCTCCGAGCGAAGAGGTGACCGAGGAGATCGACGCGCGCGTGGAGGCCGCCAAGCGCGAGATGCGCGAGGAGATCCGCGCCCAGCTCGCCACCCAGGCCGCCGCCCGCGGCTGGGAGGAGGAGTGGGTGGAGCAGACCCGCAGGCTCGAGCTGCTGGAGATCGACGGCTACCTGCGCACGCGCCCGGACCTCTTCCACCGGTTCGACCTCGGGCGCGCCCCGGATCCGTCCGGCTTCCGCCTCTTCCCGCGGCCGCCCACCGGCGAGAACGAGCGGACCATGGCCGGCGTGAACATGCGCCTGCGCCTCGAGCCCACCATCAACGTGTCCGAAGAGGTCCGGGTGAAGCTGCAGGTGGACGCGCTCGACAACCTCGTCTTCGGCTCCACGCCGCTGTACGCGGGCTCGCGCGATCCCCGCTACGACTTCGGGATCTTCAACGAGACGCAGATGCCGCCGGAGGATGGCCTCAACGCGTGGCGCTCGTCGGTCCGGGTGAAGCGCGCGTACGGCGAGGTGAGCACGCCGGTGGGCATCCTGCGCTTCGGCCGCATGGGGTCGCACTGGGGCCTCGGCATGTTGCACAACGACGGCAACGGGCTCGACAGCGACTACGGCAACACCGTGGACCGCTTCCAGTTCGTCACCGAGCCGTTCACCGGCTGGTACGTCGCGCCGATGATCGACTTCGACGTCGAAGGCCCCAACAGCGGCGTCCAGAACGAGCAGGGCCAGCCGTACGACCTCTCCAACTCGGACGACGCGCACAGCTACGTGATCGCCATCGCCCGGCGCGACACGCCGATGCAGGAGCGCGCCAAGCTGGAGAACGGGCTCTCGGTGCTCAACTACGGCGTGCACTTCTCCTACCGCACCCAGCGCTTCGATCCGGCGGGCTGGGCGAGCCCGGACACAGGGCCCAACGACACCTCGTCGTTCATCCCCCGGCGCGCCACGCTCTACATCCCGGACGTGTGGGCGAAGCTGGAGCGCAAGGACTTCCGGATCGAGATCGAAGCGGCGGCGGTGCTCGGCAGCATCGAGAACGCGGCGCGCACGCCCGGCGAGGTGGACACCGCGGGCGGGGTGCTGGTGCGGCAGTTCGGCGCGGTGGCCCAGGGGGAGTACCGGCTGATGGACGGGCAGCTCAAGCTGGGGCTCGAGGGCGGCTACGCGTCGGGTGACCGGCAGCCGGGCTTCGGCAACAAGCCGGGGCGCGGGGGCAACCTCCCGGGCGGCTTCCCGGGCGACAACAGCATCGACGGGCGGCAGTACGCCGACGGCGCCATCCGCAACTTCCGCTTCAACCGCGACTACCGCGTGGACGCGATCCTCTTCCGCGAGCTCATCGGCGGCATCACCGACACGGTCTATGTGAAGCCGACGGTGACCTACACCGTGGCCACCGGGTTCGACATCTACGGGAGCGTCATCGGCTCGGGCGCGGTGTACGTGGAGAGCACGCCGTCGCAGCGCAACCGGCTCCTGGGTGTGGAGCTCAACGCGGGCGCGCGCTACGTGACCGAGGACGGCTTCGTGGCCGCGCTCCAGTACGCGATCCTCTTCCCGCAGGACGGCCTCGCCAACGTGGGCGCCCAGCCGGAGGACCTGGAGAACGCGCAGGCGATCCGCGCGATCATCGGGGTGCGGTTCTAGCCCATGCGCTGCGTGCTGCTCGGCGTGGTGCTGGGGGTGCTGACCTTCGGCTCCGGATGCGGCGTGAAGGGCGCGCCGAAGCCGCCCACCGCGCCGGCCCAGGAGGCTCCCGCGGAGGAGCCCGCGCCCTCAGAGGCACCATGAACCACTTCGCCTACCGGCGCGGCGAGCTGCACGCGGAGGGGGTCCCGCTCTCCGCCATCGCCGAGCAGGTGGGGACGCCCGTCTACGTCTACGCCACCGCGACGATCACCCGGCACGTGCGGGTGATGCGCGAGGCGTTCGGCAAGACGCCGCACCACATCTGCTACTCGGTGAAGGCGAGCTCCAACCTGGCGCTGCTCGCGCTGCTTCACCGCGAAGGCTGCGGGTTCGACATCGTCTCGGGAGGCGAGTTGGAGCGGGTCCGCCAGGCGACCCGGAGCACGAAGCGCGTGGTCTTCGCCGGCGTGGGGAAGACCGAAGCGGAGATGGCCGCGGCGCTGAAGGCGAAGATCCTCCTCTTCAATGTGGAGAGCGAGGAGGAGCTGTGGACGCTCGACCGCGTGGCCTGCGCGATGGGCGTGAAGGCGCCGTTTGCCATCCGCGTGAACCCGGACGTGGACGCGCGCACGCACAAGTACATCTCCACCGGGCTGAAGACCTCGAAGTTCGGGGTCCCGTTCGACGAGGCGGTGCGGCTCTACCGGCTGGCGGCGAAGAAGAAGGGGCTGTGGGCGCGCGGCGTGGACTGCCACATCGGCTCGCAGCTCACCGACGCGTCGCCGGTCCGCGAGGCGCTGGGGAAGGTGGCGGGGCTCTACCGGGAGCTGCGCGCGGCGGGTCACCCGCTGGAATTGCTCGACGTGGGCGGTGGGCTCGGCATCTCCTACACGGACGAGAACCCGCCCTCGCCGGCGGAGTACGCGCGGGTGGTGGCGGAGGCGACCGCGGACACCGGCGCGACGATCATCCTCGAGCCCGGCCGGGTGGTGGTGGGCAACGCGGGCGTGCTGCTCACCCGGGTGCTCTACCGCAAGCGCACGCCGCACAAGACCTTCGTCATGGTCGACGCGGGGATGAACGACCTCTTGCGGCCGGCGCTCTACGAGGCGGAGCACGTGCTCCAGCCGGTGCGCGCGCGCAGGGGCGGCAAGCCGCAGACCGTGGACGTGGTGGGCCCGGTCTGCGAGTCCACCGACGTGCTGGCGAAGGACCGGACGCTGGTGTTGCCGAAGCAGGGTGACCTCTACGCGGTGATGAGCGCGGGCGCGTACGGGATGAGCATGGCCTCCACCTACAACGCGCGGCCGAGGCCCGCCGAGGTGCTGGTGGACGGGGACGCCTTCCGGGTCATCCGCGAGCGCGAGCCGGTGAGCGACCTGTGGCGGGGTGAGCGGGTCTAGAGGGACCCGGACCTCGGGAGTGTCCGGCCCCGAAGCGCTGCGTTAGTGTCCCGGGCGATGGCGACTACGAAGACGTTCGAGGGATCGCTCGTCGCGCTGGCCACACCCTTCCGGGATGGCGCGCTGGACGAGGCGGCGTACCGGGCCTTCTGCCGGTGGCACGTGGAGAGCGGAACGGACGGGCTGGTGCCCATCGGCACCACCGGCGAGGCGGTGACGATGAACGCGGAGGAGCGGCTCCGCGCGGTCACCATCGCGGTAGAGGAGGCGAAGGGCCGGATCCCCGTGGTCGCCGGCGCCGGCTCCAACAGCACGCGCGAGACGATCGACGGCGTGAAGCTGGCGCGGGACGCGGGCGCGGACGCGGCGCTGATCGTCACGCCCTACTACAACAAGCCCACCCAGGCGGGGCTGGTGGAGCACTACCGGCTGGTGGCGCGCGCGCACCCGGGCTTTCCCATCGTCGCCTACAACGTCCCGGGCCGCACCGCGGTGGATCTCACCGCCGAGACCGTGGCGAGGCTGGCGGAGATCCCCGAGATCGTCGCGCTCAAGGAGGCGACCGGGTCCATGGCCCGGATGGTGGACATCGTCGAGCTCATCGGCACCGAGCGGATGACGCTGCTCTCGGGCGACGACTTCACCGTGCTGCCCTTCATCGCCTGCGGCGGCAAGGGCGTGATCACCGTCTCCGGCAACATCCTTCCGAAGATGATGGCGGACCTGGTGCGGCTCTCTCGCGAGGGCAAGGTCGCCGAGGCGCGCGAGCTCCAGGTGCGGATGAACGCGGTGCACCGGCTGCTCTTCGTGGAGCCCAACCCCATTCCGGTGAAGCGCGCGCTGCACCTGATGGGGAGGTTCGGCGAGGAGCTCCGGCCGCCGCTGCTCCCCATGACGGAGGCTGCGACCGCGAAGCTCGAGGCGGAGCTGCGAAGGCTGGGGGTCTTGTGAGCGACGGCCGCGTGCGGGCTGTCGTCACCGGCGCCACGGGGCGGATGGGGAGCACCCTCTGCCGGCTCCTGCGAGACGAGCCGGGCATGACCCTCGTCGGCGCCACGGAGCGGAAGGGCCTGGATGCGCGGGCGCTCGCGGCGCTGGAGGTGCCTGTTTCGGATGAGCTGGGGACGCTGCTCGGCGAGGTCGAGGCGGACGTGGTGATCGACTTCACCAGCGCCGAGGCCAGCGTGGCGCACGCGCGGGTCTGTGCGGAGCGGGGCGTGGCGCTGGTGGTCGGCTCCACCGGCTTTGGCAACGAGGCACGCGCCGAGGTGCTCAAGCTGAGCCGGAAGATCCCCCTGGTGATGGCGCCCAACATGTCGGTGGGCGTGAACCTCGTCATCCGGATGGCGGCGGAGCTGGCGAAGGTCCTCGGCGACGGGTTCGACATCGAGATCGTCGAGTCGCACCACCGCCACAAGAAGGACGCGCCCTCGGGGACGGCGCTGCGCCTGGCCGAGGACATCGCCCGCGCGATCGGCCGTGGGCCTTCGGACTTCCGCACCGCGCGGGAGGGCGATGTCGGCGAGCGGCCGCAGCGCGAGATCGGCATCCAGACCGTGCGCGGCGGGGACGT
>CAZCWA010000319.1:0-6258 GCA_964502265.1 uncultured Myxococcaceae bacterium
TGGTGGAGCGGGCGCGGAAGCTGGGGCTGGACCTCGCGCGCTTCGAGCGGGACCGCAACTCCGACGCGGTGGAGGAGGCGCTGAACGCCGACGTCGCGCTGGCGAGGAAGTACGGCGCGACCGGGACGCCCACCTTCTTCATCAACGGTCAGATGCTCGTGGGCGCCGCGGCGGTGGAGCGCTTCACCGCCATCATCGACGCGGAGCGGGCGCGCGCGGACGCGCTGCTCGGGGAGGGCGTGCCCCGGACGCAGCTCTACGAGCGGCTGGTGGCGGACGGCGTCGAGTCGGTCGGGACGAAGGCATCGAAGGCGCCCGAGGCACCCACCTGGCGACACATTCCGCTGCCGGACGGCGCGACCCACGTGTACGGCTCGCCGAACGCGCTGGTCACCGTGGTCGAGTTCGTCAGCTACCAGTGCCCGTTCTGCGCGCGCGCGGAAGCGACGATGCGGGCGATGGAGCAGAAGTACGGCAAGGACCTTCGCCGGGTGATCGTCCACCAGCCGCTGCCGTTCCATCGGGACTCGCCGGCCGCGTCGAAGCTGGTGATGCTCGCGGCGCAGCGGAAGAAGGGCGCCGAGGCGCACACGCTCTTGTTGGCGAACAACCGCCAGCTCGGCGAGGAGGAGCTGCCGGCGCTGGCCGCGAAGCTGGGGATCGGCCCGAAGGCGCTCGAGGCCGCGCTGGACTCGGAGCTGCTGCAGCAGGCGCTCGACGAGCAGACCGCGCTGGCGGCGAAGGTCGGGGCGCTCGGCACGCCCACCTTCTTCATCAATGGCCGCAAGATCGCCGGCGCGCAGCCGGAGCAGGTGTTCGACGAGGCGATCGCGCAGGAGCTCGAGCGGGCGCGCGCGGCGGTGAAGAAGGGCGTGCCCCGGGCGAAGCTCTACGAGACGCTCAGCGCGGGGCCGTGAGGGAGCGCCGTCACCCTCCAATGCCGATCGCGCGGTAGGCCATCTGGAACATCTGCAGCGGGACCTGGGTCTGCCAGTTCCCGGTGGCCAACGCGGTCACGTACGCGCCGAACATCACCGCCAGCGCGGCGATGGGGACGGTCCACGGGGAGAGCGTCTTCGGGCCCTTGCGCGTCACGCCGAGCGCATCCTTCACCGGGCATGCGGCCACGCAGGAGAGGCAGCCGGTGCAGTCGGGCGAGATGACGCGCTGGCGCCTGGCCACCGGTATCGCCATCGGGCACGCGCGGGTGCAGGCGCCGCAGTCGTTGCAGGCATCGGTGTTGCGGCGGATGTGCAGCGGAGAGCCGAGGCTCGCCACGCCGAGCAGCGCGCCGTAGGGGCAGAGGAACCTGCACCAGAAGTGCTTCACCACGAAGGAGAGCGCCACCAGCACGCCGACGACGAGCAGGGTGATCGTGGACGGCGACTGGAAGAACGCGAGCATCTTCGCGTCCGAGGCGATGTTGTAGGGCGCGCGCATGAAGGCCTCGACGCCCTGCAGCGGCATCATGGAGATGCCGTAGAGGAAGAAGCCGGCGAGCAGGTACTTGAGCGAAGAGAGCGTCAGGTCCAGCCAGCGCGGCACCTTCGGCCAGCGGCGCTTCCAGATGAGCTTGTCGGCGACCGTCTCCACCACGCGCGAGACGGTGCCGACCGGGCAGATCCAGCCGCAGAACGCCTTGCGCGCGGCGAACGCGCAGACCAGCGCGGCGACGAGGATGGTCAGTCCGGCGGGGTGGATCTCGTCCCAGTTTCCGGTGAGCAGGAAGCGCTTGAGCCCGAGCAGCGCGGAGATGGGCAGGAAGGCCTCCACCGACGGCGGGCGGAGCGCGGTGACCTTCTCGCCGGTGGTGACCTGCGAGACCCAGGTGGCGAACTCGAAGCCCACCAGCGAGAGGAAGACGAGGTAGCCCGCCTGCACGGCCCAACGCCGCGCCGGCATCAGCTTCCAGGGGTTCTCCCACTTCTCCTGCCGCGGGGCGGCGCGTGCAGGATTTGCGGGCGGTCCGGCAGGTTGCGTCGCTTCGTTCGTCTCTCGGCGGGGGAGCTCCATCTCGAGCGGCTTGCTGTGCACCCATCGCGCCATCGGTCGGATACGGTCCGCGGCCGTGATGCCCTCGCCCATCCAGCCTTCGCCCCTCCCGCTCACCGATCACTTCCGCCGCTTCTTCGAGGCCGATCCCTCCCGCCTGCACTTCGCGGCGCACAGCCACCATCCATGGCCGGACGTGACGCTGGCGGCGCAGCAGCAGGCCTGGGACGACGCGGCGCGGCTCGCGGACGAGAAGTGGGACGTGGTCTTCGAGAAGGTCTGGCCCGAGGCGCAAGGACACCTCGCGCGCGAGCTGGGGCTCCCGGATCCGACCAGCCTCGTCTTCGGCCCGAACACGCACGGCTTCGTGCTGCGCCTGCTCTCCTGCCTGCCGCACCGCGCGCGCGTGGTGACCACCGACAGCGAGTTCCACTCCTTCGAGCGCCAGGTCCGCAGGCTCGAGGAGGACGGACTGCTCGAGGTGGAGCGCGTGCCCTCCGAGCCCTTCGACACCTTCGAAGAGCGCTACGTGCAGGCCGTGAAGAAGGGCCGGTGCGACCTCGCGTTCTTCAGCCAGGTGTTCTTCAACTCGGGCGCGGCGGTGCGGGACGTGGAGGGCCTGGTGCGCGCGCTGCCGGAGGGCCCCATGGTCGTGGTGGACGGCTACCACGGCTTCCTCGCGCGGCCGTGTGACCTCTCCGGGATCGCCGGGCGCGCGTTCTACCTGGCGGGTGGCTACAAGTACGCGATGAGCGGCGAGGGCGCGTGCTTCCTCCACGTCCCGCCGAATGCGCCGAAGCGTCCGCCCAACACAGGCTGGTTTGCGGCCTTCGGTGCGCTGGAGGGCGCGGTGACCGACGTGCCGTACGCGCCGGACGGGATGCGCTTTTGCGGCGCGACCTTCGATGTCTCCGGCCTCTACCGGCTCAACGCGGTGATGCGCTGGCGCTCGCAGATCGGGCTCACCACGCAGCGGTCCATGGA
The DNA here is from genome assembly GCA_964502265.1 of uncultured Myxococcaceae bacterium. Taxonomy (GTDB): domain Bacteria; phylum Myxococcota; class Myxococcia; order Myxococcales; family Myxococcaceae; genus JAFAFL01. Next base: position 2,977 of record CAZCWA010000319.1, read on the forward strand.
GCACGCGCACGCCCTGCAACGGCGGCTGGTGGCGCTCTTGTCGGATGGCGCCGTTCTGAAGGCGGGCGAGCTGGTGGTGCCGGTGGAGGACCCACACCGCGGACACTTCCTCACCTTCCGTCGCCCGGACGCACGCGCGCTCACGGAAAAGTTGAAGTCACGCCGTGTAATCACCGACGCGCGCGACGATCGCTTCCGGCTCGGCTTCGGCGTGTACCAGGGCCTCACGGACGTGGAGCGGCTGGCCGAGCATCTGCGCGAGATCGCCTGAGCCCGATTGCGCATAGGCTTTGGCCATGCGCGCATCTCCTCTGCTTCTCCTTCTCCTCCTTGCCGGTTCGGGCTTCGTGGCCTGCCAGTGCGGTGACGGGGCCGTTGTCATCGCCTGCGTGGGTGATGAGGACTGTCCCTCCGGTCAGGTCTGCGCCGAGGGCATCTGCTCGGTTGGCGAGGGCCGTACGGACGGCGGTGAAGGGGGCGCGGACGCGGGCTGCGCGGTGACGTGTGGTGGGAGCTGCTGCCCGGAAGGGCATCGCTGCGCGCCCGAGGGCTGCCGGATCGAGTGCGGTGCGCTGACGGCGTGTGGCGAGGTCGGCGCGGAGAGCTGCTGTGGTGGGGAGGAGCTCTGCTACCTCGGCGCGTGCGTGACGCCGGGCAACGCGTGCACGCACCAGAGCGACTGCGACGAGACGACCTACTGCGATCCCACCGTGGCGCGCTGTCTGCCGCGCGTGGAGGGCAGCGCGTGTGAGTTCACCCCCAGCGGCGTCTTCACGCCCGAGACGATGTGGCGCTCGGTGATCACCGAGGACGCGTTCACGCAGGTGATGATGACGCCGTCGGTGATCGACGTGAACGGGGACGGGACGCCGGACGTGCTCGCGAACTACTTCTCCGTGGCGCAGGGCTACAACGGCCCCGGTGTGATGCGCGCGCTCCACGGCGCCACGGGTCAGGTGCTTTGGACCAGCGCCAACGTGGCGGGCGAGAACATCCGGCCGCCCTCGAGCATCGCGGCCGCGGATCTGCGGGGGGACGGGACGATCACGGCGGTGACCACCTCGGCGGACAACCGGCTCATCGCCTTCAACGCCGCCACCGGCGAGCTGCTGTGGAAGGGGCGCAACGCGGCGAGCGAGCCCGTCAACTGCGCGGCGAACTGGGGCGGACCGGCGATCGCGGATCTCGATGGCGACGGCGTGGCGGAGATCGTCTGCGGCCTGTCGGTCTACGACGCGAACGGGGTGCAAAGGTGGACGCGCGGGCTCGGCGCAGGCGCGACGGGACCTGTGGTGGTGGTGGCCGATCTCGACGGCGACGGCAGGCCTGAGATCACCGACGGCGCGAGCGCGATTCGCCACGATGGGACCGACATGGGCTGGACCGGCCCGGGCTTCGGCGGGCTGCTCGCGGTGGGCGACTTCGTCCAGGCCTCGGGCGGCGCGGGACGGGACGGCGCACCGGAGCTGGTGGTGGTGGGCGGCGGGACCATCGCCCTGGTGAACGGACAGACCGGCGAGCGGATCATCCCGCCGATGGGGCTGCCTGCGGGACCTGGCTGCGTGGTCGGGGGCGGGACGACGGGCTCGGGCGGGCCGCCGACGGTGGCGGACTTCGACGGGGACGGCGCGCCGGAGGTCGGGGTCGCGAACCTCGCCTGCTACACCGTGTTCAAGGTGCGCGCGGACGGGCTCGGGTTCGACGTGCTGTGGTCGAAGCCGGTGCAGGATCGCAGCTCGTCGGTGACCGGCAGCTCGGTGTTCGACTTCGATGGCGATGGGCGCGCCGAGGTCGTCTACGCGGACGAGCTGAGGGTCCACGTCTTCGACGGCCAGACCGGCGCGAGCCTGCTCGAGATGCCGCACTGCTCGGGCACCACCTACGAGTACCCGGTGATCGTCGACGTGGACGGGAACGGGCGCGCGAACATCGTGGTGGCGGAGAACACGTACACCGCGAGCGGCCTCGGGTGCCCAGCCGGCGTGCAGCCCGGCATCCAGGTGCTGCGCGACGCCAACGATCAGTGGGTCAACACGCGCGCGATCTGGAACCAGCACACCTACCACGTGACCAACGTGTGCGACGGACGCGACTGGGTCTGCGGCGGGCCGGGCGCACCGGAGAACGTGTACGGGCGCGTGCCGCGGCAGGAGCCGTCGAACTGGAGCTTCGCCAACGCGGCGCCGGGCAGCGCGCAGCCGCCCTTGAACAACTACCGGCAGAACGTGCAGGGCGAAGGCCTCTTCAATGCGCCGGACCTGGTGGCGAAGGACCTCTCGCAGGTGTCCTTCGAGTGCGCGGGGACGCTGAAGCTGCGGGTGCGCGTGCTCAACCAGGGCGCGCTGGGCGTGCTGGCGGGGATCCCGGTGGCGTTCTACGCGGAGCCGGGTGGGCCGGGGACGGCGAGGGAGCTGCTGGGCGTCGCGCTGACCACGGAGAAGCTCCTGCCCGGGATGAGCGAAGTCGTGGAGATCTCCTGGCCGGTCCCGCGCGGGCAACTGTGGCCGCTGCCGGTCATCGCCGTGGTGGACGACGACGGGACGGGCAACGGGACCTCCAGCGAATGCGTCGAGGACAACAACACCGCGGGGCCTCTGCAGGCGTACTGCGGCAGCATCGGATGACGCCGCGTACGGGGCGCGCGGACCATCCACCTGTTGACACCCCTCCCGAGCGCCGGATAGTCCGACCGCCCCATGTCCAGCCCCCGGCGCGCCGCCTTCTACGACGTCGATGGAACGCTGGTGCGGACGAACATCGTCCACGCCTACGCGTACTACGCCATGAACCGCGGAAGCATCCGCGGCACGCTGGCGCGCACCCTCACCACCGTTGCGGGCATCCCGGCGTTCAAGGCGCTGGACATGACCAACCGCAAGGTCTTCAACGAGTTCTTCTACCGCTACTACGCGGGGCTCTCGGAGGACCGGCTGCTCACGCTGGCCGAGGACCTCTTCGAGGACGTGCTCGGGCCGGCGCTCTACAAGGAGTCGTACGACCTCGTCTCCGAGGCGCGGCGGGCGGGCTGCCGGATCGTGCTGGTTTCCGGCGCGCTGGACTTCACCATCCGGCCTTTGGCGAAGCACCTCGGCGCGGACGACGTCATCGCCAACAAGATGCAGTTCGTCGGCGGCATCGCCACCGGCAAGGTCATCCCGCCCATCATCGAGGGCGCCAACAAGGCCAACGTCATCCGCGACTGGTGCAGGCGCGAGGGCGTGGCGCTCGATCAGAGCTTCGCGTACTCGGACAGCTTCTCCGACTACGCCATGCTCGCCGTGG
>CAZCWA010000320.1:0-6257 GCA_964502265.1 uncultured Myxococcaceae bacterium
TGGTGATGAAGATGTGGAACATCTCCGCCGAGCCGATGCCGTCGAGGATCTCCACCCCGGTGGCGTCCTTCCAGCGGTGGTACAGCTCCGCCGGCAGCGCTTCGCCCGCGCTGATGCACACCCGCAGCGAGGAGAAGTCGCAGTCCTTCACCCGCGGGTGATTCGCCATCGCGTTGATCGCGGTGGGCACCGAGGTCAGCACGGTGGGCCGGTGCCGGTCGATGAGCTCGAAGAGGCGCTCGGGCGTGCTCTTCTCGGGGAAGAGGACCGCGGAGGCGCCGGCGAGCAGCGGGAAGAGGAGGTTCGTCCCCAGCGCGTAGCCGAAGGCGAGCTTGGGCACCGCGAGCGCGATGTCCTCCTCGCCGTAGCCGAGCACCGGCAGCCCGTACGTCAGCGCATTGAAGAGGAAGTCGTGCTGCTTGTGGACCGCAGCCTTGGGGAAGCCGGTGGAGCCGGAGGTGAAGAGCCACACCGCCGCGTCGTCGCGGTGCGTGTCCGCGAACGAGGGATCCGGACGGAGCCGCTGCGTCTCCTTGCGCCAGTCGAGGTGACGGCCCGCCTCACCGCCGACGACGAGCACCGCCTCGAGGTGCGGACACTCGCCCGACACCGCGTTGACGACCGGCAGCGCCGAGTGGTGCACCACCAGCACGCGGGCGCGCGTGTACTGAAGGTAGTACCGCGCCTCCTCCGCCTTCTGCTCCGGCGCCACCGCGCAGACGACGCCTCCGGCCTTCACCGCGCCGAGCCAGGCGGCGGCGAACTCGGGGACGTCCGGGAGCATCAGCAGCACCCGCTGCTCCATCTGGAGCCCGAGCGACTTGAAGAGCGCGGTGGCGCGGTCCACCTCTTCGGCGAGCTCCCCGTAGGTGATCACGCCTCCCTCGTGCAGCAGGGCCGGCTTGTCGCGGTGCCTGGCGAGCTGGCGGTAGAGGAAGACCTCCGCGAGGTTGAGGCGCTCGGGGAGGTGGTGCGGATCCAGCCTGTCGGGGTTGCTCATCCGTTCTCCTCTTCGTGATTCTGCGCCGGCGGCGACAGCCGGAGGAAGGCCCCCAGCGCCACGCCCAGCACCGCCATCGCCGCGCCGAAGAGCGTCTGCCGCCGTCCGGTGCCCAGCGATATCTCCCGCTCCAGCGCGCACTCGGAGGAGGAGAGCCCGGCGCAATCGGGACCCTGGACGGAGAGCCGCCAGCCGGTGAAGGCGAGCACGCAGCCGCCGGCGATCAAAGCCCCCACCAGTCCCAGCAGCACCGCGCGTCCCAGCGATGAGGTGCGCCCGCGCGCCATGGGGCGGAGGTTTAGCAGATAAGCTCCGGACCATGCGCATCCTCTACGGCGTGGTGGGCGAGGGCATGGGACACGCGACGCGTTCGCGGGTGGTGCTCGAGGAGCTGGTGAAGCACCACGAGGTGGAGATCGTCGTCTCCGGCCGCGCGCGCGAGTACCTGTCGAAGCGCTTCGCCAACGTGCGCGGCATCTGGGGCCTGACCATCGCGTACGAGGGCAACTCGGTGCGGAACTGGCAGACCGTGCTGCAGAACCTCAAGGGCGCGATGAAGGGGCTGCCGGACAACATCCGCACGTACTTCGAGCTCACCGAGTCCTTCCAGCCGGACGTCGTCATCAGCGACTTCGAGAGCTTCAGCTACCTCTACGGCGTGAACCACCGCCTGCCGGTGATCGCCCTCGACAACATCCAGATCATCAACCGGTGCAGGCACGAGCCGGAGCTGCTCGCCGGTCACGAGGACGCCTTCGAGCTCACCCGGTCGATCGTGAAGTCCAAGGCGCCGGGCGCGTTCCACTACCTCGTCACCAGCTTCTTCCGCCCGCCCGTCCGGAAGGAGCGCACCACGCTGGTGCCGTCGATCCTCCGGCCGGAGATCCTCGCCGCGAAGCCGGAGGAGGGCGAACACCTGCTCGTCTACCAGACCTCGACCACGAACCTGGCGCTGCTGGACGTGCTGCGCCGCGCGGGGCTGCCGTGCCGGATCTACGGCATGCGGCGCGACCTCACCGGGGACGTGCAGGAGGGCAACCTCCTCTTCCGCCCGTTCAGCGAGTCCGGCTTCATCGACGACCTGCGCACGTGCCGCGCGGTGATCGCCGGCGGCGGCTTCACCCTGATGAGCGAGGCGGTCTACCTGCACAAGCCGATGCTCTCGCACCCGGTGGGCAAGCAGTTCGAGCAGACGCTCAACGCGCTCTACCTGGAGAAGCTCGGCTACGGGATGCACGCCCCCGAGCTGACGCCGGAGGGGGTGGAGGCCTTCCTCCGGCGCATCCCCGAATGTGCCCGGGCGCTGGCGGACTACGCGCAGGACGGCAACGCCGAGACCTTCCGCGCCCTCGACGATCAGCTCGCGCGGGCCGCGGAGCACAAGGGGCGCTGGACGCCGCCGGAGGGTCCGTAGCCCTGTGCGCGGCTACGCCCGGTACTCGTTGAACCGCATCGCCGTGTAGCGCAGCAGCTTGTCGAAGACGCTGCCGCCGCGCGGTGGCAGCAGGTCCTCGCCCTTCACCTGCTCGCGGGTCCCCCCCTCCGCGCTGGGCAGCATGCGCTCCACCACGCCGGTGGTGTTCAGCACCAGGTTCGGGAAGAGGGCGCGCGCCTTCACCATCAGCTTCGCCTGCGGGGTGAGCACGAGCTCGGCCCGGCCGTACGACGACGCGTGGAGGATCCGCCTCGCCGCCCGCTGCGGCTCCATGGTCAGCAGCGGGAGCACCGCGCCGGTGCGGAACATCGCGTACTCGGCGCGCGCCTTCCCCTTGAACTTCGCGTGCAGCGCGCTGCCGGTGCGCATGAGCCCCGGATACACGGCGGTGACGTAGACCTTCTCGTGCGCGAGCTCGGACCGCATGCTGTCGCTGAAGCCGGAGAGGGCGAACTTGCTCGCGCAGTAGGGCGCGAGGTGCGGCACCGCCACCTTCCCGCCGAACGAGGAGATGTTGATGATCCGCCCGTCCCGGCGGCGGCGCAGCTCGGGGGCCACCTCCAGCGTGAAGTAGAGCGGCCCGTAGAAGTGCGTCTGCATCGCCTCCTCGAAGTCGCCCACGTCCATCGCCTCGAGCGGACCGACCTCGATCACGCCGGCGTTGTTCACCAGCACGTCGATCTGTCCGTACGTCTCGCGCACGCGCCGCACGAAGTGGCGGACGCTCTCGCGGTCGGTCACGTCGCAGGGGGCCACGAAGACGTCCGCCCCCGCGGCCTGCAGTTCGCGCCGCGCGTCCTCCAGGTCCACCTCCTCCCGCGCGCACAACGCGAGCTTCGCCCCGCGCGCCGCCAGCTCCCGCGCCAGGGCGAGCCCCAGCCCGCGCGAGCCGCCGGTGACCAGCGCCACCTTCCCCGCGAAGTCGTACCGCCTCGTCGCGCGCAGCACCGCGGTCGTGACCGCGAAGCCGCCCAGCATCCCCATCCCGAGGTGATGAAGTCCCATCGCCATCGCACGCCCTCCCTGTTGCCTGCTCCCGGACGGTCCTCCGCGTCAGTGCGTCGCGCCGGCGCCCTGACCGTCTGGCTGATGCGGGTGCTCCTCGTGGTGCTCCTGCTCGTCGTCGTGCATGAGCCGCTCCAGCGCGCGGCCCACCGGCTCCAGGGCAGCAGGGCCGGCGTGGTACAGCCGCAGGCGGCCCTCGGCGTCGAAGACGAAGAACGCGGGCAGCACCTGGATGTGGAACGCGTCCGCGAGCGCGCCGTCGTCGCCGTCGAGCGCGACCGGCATCTCCAGGTCGAAGGCCGCCACCGCGTCCATCACGCCGTCGTCGTTCATGTCCTCCACCGACAGCGGGGTGTGGATGCTGACCATCTGCAGCTCGGGGAAGCGCGCCTGCCACTCGGCGAGGCGGGGAAACTGCTCCTTGCAGGTGGGACAGCTCAGGGCCCAGAAGTGGACGAGCACCGGGCGCCCGCGCAGCTCCGGCTCACGCACCGGCCCGCCGTTCAGCCAGCGGTGCACCGGGCGCAGGGGCGGCATCGGCGTGTCGAGACGAAGCGGCATGACACAACGGTAGCCACGGAACACCACGAGGCGACCCTGTGCGCCCTCCGCGGCATGCATCGTGCGCCGCCCGCCTGCCACCCTCGCGGGCGCGCGGCCGGGCTCAGAAGCCGCTGTTGTCGCTCGTCCGCTTCCGGTGGAGCACCACGTCGACCTCGGCGCTCTGGCCGCCGGGGAACTCGCCGCTCCACGGGAGGTATCCCTCGCGCTCGATGTCGATGGTCACCGTCCGCTTCGGATAGAGGTTCTCGAGCAGGAGCGGCGTCATCCCCACGATCGCGTCGTCCACGCGCACCACCGCACCCGGCGGCGAGGAGTCCACCCGGAGCACCGCGATGGTCCGGCCGGGGAAGACCTCGGGGAACGTGTTGGAGATGGCGCGCGAGACGTTCGGCCACTCGTACCAGAGCCCGAAGCCGACGATGCCCAGCGCGGTGAAGCTCAGCACCGAGACCTTCAGCCACTTCCTCCACGGGAAGCTGCGGCGGTGGCCGTAGTCGAAGGGGACCAGCGGCGCCGGGCGGATGACCTCGCGCGCCAGCTCGAGCTCGCCGTCCGCGCTCCCGGGGAAGATGTCCTCCACGCGGGCCTCCCGCGCAGCCGGAGCCTCCCGGGGCTCCCAGCCGAGCGACTCGAAGCGCTCCATGCGGAAGCCGTGCTCCTCTCCGGCCGGCGCGCCCTCCGCAAACGGATCGAACGTCTCCGCCGGGCCCGTCGGGGCCGCCTCCGGCTGCAGCTCGAACGGGGCCGTGTCCTCATCCGCGCGCGCATCCGGCGGCAGCTCGAGCGGAGAGGGTGGCGGGGACAGCGTCTGCACGAACGCCGCGAGCGCGGGCGCACCGTGCGGCTCGCCCGTCGAGGCGAAGAGCCCGGCCAGCGCGTCCGCCAGCTCCGGCGCGCCGATGCGCACCAGCGGCTCGTGCTCGATCATCCGCGCCACCAACGCACGCAGCGGCTCCGGCACCCGCGAAAGCTCCGAAGGTGGCCCGCCCACGCGGCGCACGTACGCGTCGACCGTCGCGCACTCGCCCCAGGGCGCCACCCCGGTGAGCAGCTCGTGGAAGAGCACCCCGAGCGCGAACATGTCGCTGTCCTGGGTGGCATCACCGCCGGCGACCAGCTCCGGCGCGGCGTACCGGAACCGTGTGGAAACCACCGCGTGCCGGTCGAACCCGGCGGCCGCGAGCTTCACCTCGCCCTCGCGCGAGACGAGGACCTTCGCGTCCGACACGTCCCCATGCGCCGCCTGCACGCCCCGGAGCTCGTACGCGCGCGCCCAGCCGTGCATCAGCCCCGCGTTCACCTGCGCGACGATCCAGGCCGCGAGCGCCGGCGGGAACGGGCGGGAAACTTCACGGCCGCGCTCGCGCAACGTGCGAAGGCTCCACCCGTCCACCAGCTCCATCGCCAACACGAGCCCCTCTGCGCCGCGCCCCACGTCGACGACCCCGACGAGGTTGGGGTGCACGAGCCCCCGCGCGAGCTGCGCGTCCGCGAAGAACTGGCGCCGGGCCTCCGGGGAGAGCGCCGCCGACACACGCTTCAACGCCACCGGCCGCTCGCCGGCCGCACCGCTGGCGACCCCGAGGAACACCTCTGCCACGCCGTCTGACGCGAGCCTGCGCGCGAGCCGGTACCGAGCACCCATGCGCCGCATCCTAGTCGGCCTGGTGTTGGGCGAGCAGGTGGCGGGCGATGACCACCTTCTGCACCTCGGTTGCTCCCTCGTAGATCCGGAGAGCGCGCACGTCGCGGTACAGGCGCTCCACCGCCACGCCGCGCACCACGCCGTTGCCCCCGTGGAGCTGCAGCGCGCGGTCGATGATCCGCTGCGCCGCCTCGGTGGCGAAGAGCTTGCCCACCGCCGCCTCGTAGGTGACCCGCTGCTGCCCGGCATCCTTCACCGCGGCCGCCCGGTGGACGAGCAGCCGCGCCGCGTCCAGCTCCACCGCGCTCTCGGCGAGGAGGAACTGCACGCCCTGCAGGTCGCTCAGCGGGGCGCCGAACTGGTGCCTTGTCCTGGTGTACGTGAGCGCCTCCTCCAGCGCCCGCCGCGCGAGGCCGACCGCCGCCGCGCCCACCGTGCAGCGGAACACGTCGAGCGTCCCCAGCGCGAGCCGCATCCCCTGGCCCTCCTCGCCGATCCGGGAGGAGAGCGGCACCCGGCACCCGCGCAGCTCCAGCTCGCCGATGGGATGGTCGCCGAGCATCTGCATCCGCCGCGCGACCCGGAAGCCGGGCGCGTCATGCGGCACC
>CAZCWA010000321.1:0-6234 GCA_964502265.1 uncultured Myxococcaceae bacterium
GGAGGCGACCGGAGAGCGGACGGCCCACTCCCAGCAGGAGCTTGAGTGCCTCGTTCGTCTGGAGCAGGCCCACGATGCCGGCGAGCACGCCGAGCACGCCCGCCTCGGCGCAGGAAGGCGCCAACTCCGGCGGCGGCGGCGCGGGATAGAGGCAGCGGTAGCAGGGCCCGTCGCCCGGAAGGAACGTGGTCACCTGTCCTTCGAAGCGGAAGATGGAGCCGTGGATGTTCGGCTTCTTCAGGCGCACGCACGCGTCGTTGAGCAGGTAGCGGGTGGGGAAGTTGTCGCCGCCGTCGATGACCAGATCGAACGGCTCGAGGATCCGGAGCACGTTCTGCGCGGTGAGCCGTTCCTGGAACGGGACCACCTTCACGTCCGGGTTCAGCGCCTGGATCGTCCGCCGCGCGCTCTCCACCTTCGGCGTCCCGGGCTCCGCATGCGAGTGGAGCACCTGCCGCTGGAGGTTCGACAGATCCACCACGTCCGAGTCGATCACGCCGAGGGTGCCCACGCCGGCCGCGGCCAGGTACAGGGCGGCAGGAGAGCCGAGCCCCCCCGCGCCCATCAGCAGCACCTTCGATTGAAGCAGCTTCGCCTGCCCCTCCTCGCCGACCTCCGGGAGGATGAGGTGGCGCCGGTAGCGCTCCTTCTGCTGCGCGTCGAGGACGAGCGGCTTCTCGGTGGGGAGCGCCGCGTCGTGCCAGCGGTTGTAGCCGCCGGCCATGGAGACCACGTTGTCGTAGCCCAGCTCGCGCAACGTCTTCGCTGCCAGCGCGGAGCGCGTGCCGCCGGCGCAGTAGACGACCAGCGCCTCGTCGCGCGCCGCCTTCGCTTCGATCCGCAGCTCGAGGTAGCCGCGCGGGATGGACAGCGCGCCGGGGAGCCTGCCCTGCGCGTACTCCTCGGACTCGCGCACGTCGATCAGCTTGCAGGCCGCGCCTTCGTCCAGCATCCGCTTCACGTCCGCGATCGAGACCTCACGGATCTCCCGTTTCACGGCGGCGAGGATCTCGCTGAACGTCGGCGTCATGGCGCGCTTATAACGCGGACCTTCGCACGGAGGAGGTCGTGAGCATGGAGAGGCCGCTCGAAGGCAAGGTCGTCCTGGTGACGGGCGCGGGTGTCCGGGTGGGACGCGCCATCGCATTGGGGCTGGGACGGGCAGGCGCCACGGTGGCCGCGCACTTCCACGCGTCCGAGACCGGCGTGGACGGGCTGCTGCAGGCGCTGCGCGTGGACGGGAACACCGCGCAGAAGTTCCAGGCGGACCTCTCGGTGCCGGAGGCCTGCAGCCGGCTCGCGGAGGAGGTGGAGCGGACGCTGGGGCCGGTGCACGCGTTGGTGAACAGCGCCGCCCTCTTCGAGCGCCATGACTTCGTGGACACGCCGCTCGAGTCGCTCGAGCGCCAGTGGGCGGTGAACGCACGCGCCCCCTACCTGCTCACCCAGGCTGTGGCGAAGCGGATGCTCACGCGGGGCGGAGGGGACGTGGTGAACGTGGTCGACCTCGGCGGGGTCTTCACGTCGTGGGCGCACTATACTGCCTATTGCATGACCAAGGCGGCGCTCGGCTCCCTGACCCGGGGCCTGGCGCTCGAGCTCGCTCCGCACATCCGGGTGAACGCGGTGGCGCCCGGCACGGTGCAGCCCCCGGAGGACATGGACGCGCGGACGCTCGAGGTGCTCCAGAGCCGCATCCCCCAGGGCCGCTTCGGAAGCCCGGAGGACATCATGCAGACGGTCCGCTTCCTGCTCACCGGGCCGGCGTTCATCACCGGCCAGATCATCGCGGTGGATGGCGGTCGCTCGCTCGGTACCCGGAGCCACGGGGGCCTGTGATGGCTTTGGGCGCGTGGACGGTTATATAGGTCGCGCCCTCGCAAGGAGATTTCGACCATGGAGAACACCCAGACCGCCCCCGCCACCCAGCCCGCGCCCCAGCAGGACACGCGCCTCCAGCTCACCGAGCGCGCGGTGGCGCAGGTGAAGCAGATCATCCAGGCGCAGGGCTTCGACGGGCACTACCTCACCGTGCGCGTGGTCCCCGCCGGCTGCAGCGGCATGGGCTACGACCTGAACCTCAACAAGGAGACCCGGCAGGGCGACGTGGTGTGGGAGCAGGACGGCGTGAAGATCGCCACCGATGAGATGAGCAGCCAGTACCTCAACGGCACCGTGGTCGACTACGTCAGCGGCCTGCACGGCGCGGGGTTCAAGTTCGAGAACCCGAACGCGAAGTCGAGCTGCGGCTGCGGCAGCTCCTTCTCGGCGTAGGCTTCCTCCGAAGTCCGGCGCGCGCCGCCTCCACGCGGGGCGGCGTGTGTCAGCGGTAGACCACCACCACGTGGGACGACGTGGTGGTGACCCCGAGCACCTTCTGCGGCGCCCCTGCGATCGCCATGTCGAACGCGAGCCCCTTCCGGAGGACGCGGTCGTTGAGCTCGCGGGTGAGGCGCGCTTCGTTGCCCGCGTTCCGGTTCCTCTTCAGCGCCGAGCGCTTCGCGGTCGCGCGGGCGATGACGTTGTTGCCGCTCGAGCCGAGCGTGACGTCGAGCTCGGAGACCACCCCGGCCTGGACCCCTGCCACGAACCGCTTCACCTCCGCCTGGTACGGCGCCGGGACGGACGCGAGCACGCGGATGCCCACGCCCCGGTAGTGGACGCGGCAGGTCAGGCGGTTGCCGGGGTGCAGCCGGATGTCGGTGATCGACTCGACGAGGATCTCGCCCGTGAGCTGCGAGTGGATGGACTTCGCAGGCATCCGGTAGGGCAGCACGGCCGACGCCATCTTCTGCACGTCCGCCGGCGTGAAGACGAAGGAGAGCGGCGGCGCGCCAGGGGCTCCGGTGAGCTGATCGGCGTACGCGCGGCCGACACGGGCTGCCTCGTCCGCGACCGCGACCTGCGCCCGGAGCTTCGCGTTCTGCTCCCTGAGCGCGGTGGCGCGGGCGGCGCCTCCACCACAGGCGAGGAGAAGCGAGACGAGCGCCACCGCAGCGCCGATGGACAGAGCGCGCGCTGCAGCGGAGTGGCCCCGAGAGACGGGCGATCCTCCCACCCTGATCGAGGCGCTCGATGCGGCGCGCACGCGAGCGGCCTGCGGCTGCGGCTGGGCACGCGGGGCGATGGGGCGACCTGTCATCGGGAGACCTCACAGGTGGCGGGCGTGACCTGCACCGCGCCGGAGGTGCGCGGCTGGCCGAAGCGGGGGCGCAGGGTGAACTTTCCGTTGAGCGCGACGCTGCCGTGCGGGGCGCCCTTTCGGGGGCCGGCTCCACCGCGAACGGCGGAGAGCTGGCTGCATGCCGCACCGGCCACCTGCGTCTGGGCTTCGGCGCGGTTCGCGGCGGCCCAGGCCTGCTCTGCCTCCGCCTGCTTCTGGGAGAGCTCCGTTCGCAGGCGCCGGTTCTGCTCCTCCTGACGCGCGAGGTCGGCAGCGCCGCCGCGCGAGGACCGCGAGCCTGCGCACCCTCCGGTCACGGCGAGGGCGAGGCAGCAGATCAGCCACGGCCGGTTCGCCTTTCTCACTTCTGCATCCTCCCCCCGTCCTTCCCGGAGCGGCGCTTCGTCACCAATTGCTGCCAGGTGGAGGGCTGATCCCGATGGGCAAGCCGGGCTTCCCGCCGCCGGCGCGCCTCGTCCGCGGCGAGCTGCTCCTCCTCCGTCTGAAGCAGGAGCGGCGGGACCGTCACCCTGTCGCCGGACTGGGCGAGGGCGACGAAGGTGAGCAGCGCGCTGGTGGTGAGGTTCTCCTCGCCGGTGAGGGGATCCTCTGCGGTCACCGTCACCCCCACCTCCATCGAGGTGCGGAAGGTGGCGATCACCCGCGCCCGGAGCACGACGATCCAGCCCACCCGGATGCCGGCGTGGAAGTGCAGCTCGTCCATCGATGCGGTGACCACGTTCTGCCGGCAGTGCCGCTGCGCTGCCACTGCGCCGCAGATGTCGATCCACTCCATGATCCGTCCGCCGAACGCCGCATTCAGCGGGTTCGCGTCCGACGGCAGGATCATCTGCGTCATCACCACTTCGGATTCGTCAGCGGACTTCATGCCGAACGCATTCCAGAGCGGGGCCCGGCTGTCCACGCCGAGGAGCGGGGACCGGAAGTATATTGCAGGTGCAGTGGCCGCCACCGGCCCGCTCGTCAGGACGCGAGGAAGGTCGTCACGCGATCGAGGAACTCGTCCCGGCCGCGGCCGGTGCGGATGTCGAGCGCGGTCACGTCGAGCGTGAGGCAGTCGATCCCGTACTTCCCCTGCAGCACCTGCGGGAAGGAGGCGTAGTACCCGTTCAGCCCGCGGAGGAACTGGGACTTGATGCCCTTCTCCTCCTCGCGGCCTCGGGTGCGGATCCGGTCGAGCAGCACGCCCACGTCGCCCACGTCGAAGCAGATGACCTTGTCCGGCGGCGCGATCTGGCGCGAGAGGCGCTGGAAGTACTCGAAGTACAGATCGAGCTCCGCGTTGCTCATGTTCCCGAGTCCGTGGAGGTACTTGGCGAAGATCTCGGGATCCTCGTAGAGCGTGCGGTCCTGGACGCAGCTCTTGGGCACCTTGTGGATGAGCTCGTGGTGCTCGACGCGGCGGATGAGGAACTCGAGCTGCAGCGTGAAGGACCAACGCCGCATGTCCGCGTAGTAGTCGCGCAGGAACCGGTTATCGATGACCGGTTCGTCGAAGAGCTCGAACCCGAGCTTCTGGCTGATCAGCTTCGCGGCGGTCGTCTTGCCCGCGCCGATGTTGCCGGCCAGCGCCACGAAGCGCTTCTGCCTGCCCACCCGGGCGCGCAGCGTGTTCCTCGGCGCAGACCTGGCCGGAGACGAACCGGGAGCCGGAGCGGGCGCGGAGACCTCCGGCTTCACAGCCTTCACCACCCTGTTCCCCGCCGCAGGCACCTTCGGTGAACGTGCAGCGGCAGGGCGACGGGATGTGCTTTTCGGGGGCATGCGCCTGGGCGCCTCAGGCCTCGGTGCGGACGTACTCGAAGTCGAGCGGCCGGCCGTTGATGCCGCGTGGCGGCGGCGCGATCCAGTTCGCCATCTTCCCCGGCTGCGTCACCGGGCGCGACATGAGGTTCTGGATGAAGCGGCGGTCCTCCTCGGTGGGCAGCCACTCGTCCTTGTGCGCGTTCCACTCGGCCTCGTCGAGCTGGCGGCCCTCGGGCGAGAAGTGCTGACCGGTGAAGAGCCCCTGGTGGCGGTGGAAGCGGCGGGACGGGAGCGTGAGCCGGTGCGACATGCCCGCATCCGCGAGCACCTTGTTCCACCGGTCCACGCCGCGCTGGCAGTCCTCCACGTAGCCGTCGCGGAGCACCTCGTTCATCGCCGAGCGCAGCGGCACCGTCTCCTGCTTCAGCCCGCCCTGACCGTTCGGCACCTCCATCGAATAGGTGCCCTCGATCGCGAGGTGGTCCTCGAACTTCTCCTCCTTCGCGCGGCCCTTGAGCCCGTTGGCGAAGAAGCTGGCGGCGTTGGTGGAGATCTCCGAGCCGAAGAGATCGAGCGAGAGCGAGTACCAGAGGTTCAGATACTTCTGGAGGGTGCCGAGGTCGATCCCGCCTGCCTCGCGCACCTTGTCCTCACCGGCCTGCTTCATCAGCTCCGCGGTGCGCTGGATGATGCGGTGCACGCCGGTCTCGCCCACGAACATGTGGTGGGCCTCTTCGGTGAGCATGAAGCGCGTGGTGCGGGAGAGCGGATCGAACCCGGACTCGGCGAGCGCGAGGAGCTGGAACTTGCCGTCCCGGTCCGTGAACATGGTGAACATGTAGAAGGAGAGCCAGTCGGTGATCGGCTCGTTGAAGGCGCCGAGGATGCGCGGACGATCGCTGTTGCCGCTGCGGCGGGTGAGCAGCTCCTCGGCCTCCTCGCGGCCGTCGCGGCCGAAGAAGCGGTGGAGGAGGTACACCATCGCCCAGAGGTGGCGGCCCTCCTCGACGTTCACCTGGAAGAGGTTGCGCAGGTCGTAGAGCGACGGGCAGGTGTGCCCGAGCATCCGCTGCTGCTCGACGGAGGCGGGCTCGGTGTCCCCCTGGGTGACGATGAGGCGGCGGAGCGCGTTGCGCTGTTCGCCCGGCACGTCCTGCCACACCGGCTGACCCATCAGATCGCCGAAGCCGATCCGCCGGTCCTGCACAGGGTTGGAGAGGAAGATGCCCCAGCGGTACTCGGGCATGCGCACGTAGTCGAAGTGGGCCCAGCCGTCGGTGTCCACGCTCACCGCGGTGCGCAGG
>CAZCWA010000322.1:0-6225 GCA_964502265.1 uncultured Myxococcaceae bacterium
ATGTTCTGGATGTGCACCGACTGCGCGCTGGAGCACAGCCCCGGGCAGGGCCCCATCACCCTCGAGGATCCGACCACCCGCGTCTGACCCATCGGACATGCGTTGACGGACCGCCGGCCCGTGCGTGCCCACATTGCACGCGCGGGCCGTTTGCCGTCTGATCGGCGCAGCGTGTCCGCCTCTTCCTCCCGAACGATCACCCGCACCCTGATGCTCGGAGCGCTCGTCGTGCTCTTCGGCGCCGGTGTGGGCGCGGGGCTGGGCACGGTGACGGGCTCCGCGCGCGGCGGCGGCAGCGCCGGGACGCATCTCGAGGACGGGGCCTTTGGGACCGAACTTGCGCCCTTCCCCTGCGTCCACTTCACCGATCTGCGCGCGCACCTGCCCCGGGCCCCGGAGGGCTACACCCGCGTGCGCGACGAGGGGTCCTCCGGGCGCTACGGCGACGTCTCGATCAGCGAGGTGGAGCGCGTCTTCTCCGGGCACGCGGGCGAGGAGTTGTCGGTCCGCATCGTCGACACCACGCTCTCTCCGGAGCTCGCGCGGGCGATCCGTGCCGCTGCGGAAGATGCGACCGGACGTTCGGAGGACGATCCCACCGCGCCCATCCTGCGCGACCGCGCAGTGGGCTTCGTGCGCTGGGACGGGGGCGCCGGCAAGGCAGAGGCGAACGTGCTGGTGGCGGACCGCTTCGTCGTCGCCGTGAGCTCCCTCGGCACCGGAGGCACCGGCGTGGTGCGCAGCCTCGCCGGCGACATCGACTACGACGGGCTGGCGCTGCTGCGCTGAAGGCCCCGGGGAGAACGAGACGATGGGAGGCGCGTTGGCGAAGCGTGAAGGAGAGGGTCAGGTCGACCCGGGCGAGCTGGACGCGCGCGGGTTCCTCGCGGCCCTGGAGGCGCTCGGAAAGGACTGGGCGTCGGCGCAGGACAACCCGGGCTCGTACGCGTGCGTGAACTGCACCCGCTGCGCGAGCTGCACCTTCTGCCAGGACTGCGACGGATGCTTCGGGTGCAACCACTGCGTGCGCTGCGAGGGGTGCACGAACTGCTCGCACTGCGTGGACGCGAAGAACTGCCACGGCTGCACCCACGTCGTCCGCTCCGAGGGCTGCACCAACAGCGCGTACCTCGTCCTCTGCCGGGACCTGTCCGATTGCACCTACTGCTTCGGGTGCGTGGGCCTTCAGCGGAAGGACTTCCACATCCTCAACCGGCCGTACTCGCGGTCGGAGTACTTCGCGAAGGTGGAGAAGCTGAAGCGGGCGCTGGGGCTGCCCTGACGGGAGCTAGAGCACGCGCACGAAGAGCGCCTTGAGGTACTCGCTCTCCGGCATCGTCCCCAGCACCGGGTGATCGAGCCCGGCGCCGCGCCGCTCGAGGATCTGGACCCCGCGCTTCGCATCCGCCGCGGCGGAGAGGACCATCTGCTCGAACTGCTGCCGGTCCACCTTCCCCGAGCACGAGCAGGTCACCAGCAGGCCGTCCGGACGCAGGCACCGCATCGCGCGGAGGTTGAGCTCCTTGTACGCGCGCAGCGCCGCGGACACGCCCTCCTTGCGCTTGGCGAGCCCCGGCGGGTCGATGACGATGGTGTCGAAGCGCCTGCCGGAGCGATCGAAGCCGTGCAGCACGTCGAACGCGTTGCCCTCCTGCACGGTCACGTTGCTCCGCCCGTTCGCCTCCGCGTTGTGCTTCGCCCGCGCCGCCGCCTTCGGGTCCTGCTCCACCGCCAGCACGCTGTCGCACCGCGCCGAGAGCGCGAGCGCGAAGCCGCCGTGGTAGCTGAAGCAGTCCAGCGCCTCACCCCGCCCGAGCTCGCCCGCGCGCAGGTGGTTGTCCACCTGATCGAGGAACGCGCCCGTCTTCATGTCCCCGAGCAGGTCCACCTCGAAGCGGTTCGGGCCCTCGTGGTACGCGCAGCGCGCGGACGCGTCCTTCTCGCCGTGGAGCACGCGCACCTCGCGCGGCAGTCCTTCGAAGTCGCGCCCGCTGGCGTCGTCGCGGCACACCACGATCCGCGCGGCGGTGAGCTCCGCCAGCATCTTCGCGAAGCGCTCCTTCCGTACGTCCGCGCCCTCGCTGATCGTCTGCAGCGTGAGCCCGTCTCCGTAGCGGTCCACCAGCAGGCCGGGGATGAGGTCGCTCTCGCCGTGCACCAGCCGCAGCCCGTCGCGCGGTCCGAGCACCTTCCGTCTGGCCACCGCCGATGCGAGCCGGGCCTTGAAGAAGGCGTCGTCCACCCTCTCCTCATTCGACGGCTTGCGCGTGAGCAGCCGCAGCGCGAGCGGCGAGCGCGTGGACCAGAAGGCCTGGCCCACGGGATTGCCCTGCACGTCGCGCACGTCGACGATCTCGCCCGGACCTGCGCCCTCCGGCGGCTTGGTGATGTCCTGCCGGTACACCCACGGCGAGAGACGGCGCAGCCTCTGCGCGGCCTTCGCGTTCACCCACACCGATGGAACCGGCATCCCCTACTCCAGCCCGCGCGCGGCGAGCTCATGGTCGTCCTCGCCGCGCAGGTGCCCGACCTCGTGCAGCAGCGTGACGCGGATCTGTTCGAGCAGCTCCTCTCGCGACCGCACCGCCCGCGCAAGGTTCTTTCGATAGAGCGCCACGCTCCGGCACGGCTGGCCGATGGGGCCCTCGCAGCGCTCCCCCAGCGGCGGACCGCGGAAGAGCCCCAGGATGGTGGGCGACAGCGGCGGCTCACCCCCGAGCAGGTCCTCCTCCAGCGGGAGCTCCTCCGCTGCCACCGGCACGCCCACCAGATCGCGCCGCATGTCCTCGGGCAGCTCCGCCACCGCGCGGGCGACCTCGGCGCGGAACTCGTCCGGGCTCAGCGACTGCGGCGGCGGGAAATCCTCGGGCGCGCGCTTCCTCGCGGCGGCGAAGTGACGCTCCGCCTCGTCCATCCGGCCCTCGCGCTCGAAGAGGAGCCCCAGGTGGTGGTGCGCGTGTGCACCGCGTTCCGGATCACCCACCAACGAGGAGAAGGCGGCACGCGCTTCCGTGAAGCGGCACAGCTCGAAGAGGGCCACCGCGCGCTCGTAGCGGGCCTCGCGGCTCTTCGGGTCGAAGCCCAGCACCTCGTCCGCACGCGCCAGCGCCTCCTCCGAGCGCCCGAGGTCGTTGAACGCCATCGCCGCCACCAGGGCGAACTGGCCGATCAGCCGCTCGTCCTCCAGCGTGCGCGCCTGCGCGAGGCCACGTTCGGCGTAGACCGCGCCCAGCTCGTCGTGATCGCGCGAAGACGGCAGGCTCACCACGTAGAGGTGCGCCGCTCCCAGGAGCGCGTCCGGGTGATCCGGCCGCAGCGCCAGCGCCCGCGCGTAGGAGAGACGCGCCTCGTCGAACCGCTCCAGCGCCGAGAGCGCGGCGCCCTTCTCCGAGTGGGCATCCGGCAGCTCCGGGTAGAACGCCGCCGCCTGCGCCGCGCAGGAGAGCGCCTCCTCCAGCCGCCCGTCGTCGTACGCGTCCCGCGCTGCGGCCAGGGGATCGCCTCCCGCGGCACAGACCTGAAGTGGGGCCTTCCGCGGGGAGCGGGCCGAAGCGGGTGTGGCGGTGGTCGCGGGATTCGTCGCGGTTGAGTCGGCCGGGGCGAGGCCCACGCTCCGGGCGGGCTCGGGGGCGGTTTCTGACGGGGGCGTCTTCTGACACCCGGACCACGCCAGAGCTCCCACCACCACGAACGTCCGCCACCCCGACATGGGCGCGGATGCTACTGCAAAGCCCCCGGCCTCAGGACAGCGCGTCGAGCGCGAAGAGCGCGAGCTGCTCGGCCGTCGAGCGGCGGGGCTCGGGCCGGCGAAGCTGGGCCGCGGCGACGTCCAGCGGGAGGAGCCCGTGGCGCTCGCAGAGTCCTTCGAAGGTGGAGACGACCTGCGCGGTCTCCTCCGCGGTGGGCGCACGCCGGCCGAGGATGCGGCGGAAGCGGGTGGCCGCCTCCGGGTTCGCCTGCGTGGCGTGGGAGAGGAAGGTCTCGCGCTGCCCGGGCTGAAGCTCCAGCATCCGCAGTCCGGCGAACCGCGCGCCGGCGTTGGCCGCCCGGTGGACGAGCGTCTCGAGGCCGAGCTCATCCGGCTCCAGGCCCGGGAAGACCGGCGACACCACCAGCCCCACCGCCACGCCCGCCCGGGAGAGCGCCTCCATCGCCGCGAGCCGCCGGAACGCCGAGGGCGCCTTCGGCTCCATCAGGCGGTTCACCTTGTCGTCCATCGACGCGACGGAGAAGGCCACCGTCACGCGCCCCTTCTTCGCGATCTCGCGCAGCAGGTCCGTGTCCCGCGCGATCAGCGAGGAGCGCGTGTTGATGCGCAGGTCCACGCCCTTCGACTTCGTCATCGCCTCCAGCAGCGCGCGGGTGACGCGGAAGTGCTCCTCCGCCTGCTGCCACGGCTCCGACGAGGTGCCGAGAACCACCTGCCGATCCTCGAACTCCTCCGCCCGCACGTCCTGCAGCCAGGCCTGCACCGCGTTCGTCTTCACGCGGATGCGCTGCTCGAACGCGCGCCAGTCGTTGAAGTCCTTCCGGTCCAACCGCGCCTGGCAGAAGGTGCAGCCGAACTCACAGCCTTCGTAGGGGTTCACCGCCCAGTGCCACGGCCCCTGCCCTTCCGCCGACGCGCGCAGAAGGGACCGAACCCTGAGCGAGAGGTACTGCACCGGCCTGCCCTGGCCACCGAGCCCGCCCGCCGTCCCGACCGCTCCTGCCGAAGTGCCGTTCATTCGCGCCTCCCCACCAGCGGGTGCTTCTGTTTTCCGGCCCAACCAAGAACTTGACGCACGTGAAGTTGCGTGCCGTGACAACGTGGGCATCGTCATATGTGGCGACAACGCGCCGCAAATTGGCTCTTTCCGTTACCCGTCACTCCGATGTCGAAACGTCTTCCAGGGCCGATTTTCAGGCCCCGGAGCGCCCTCCGACACATGGCTGTCGCGCCTGAAAACGTGAGGAAAAACGCCGATGAAGCGTGTTCTGGCGTTGCCGCGGAGTGTTTTGTCCGCTTCGATACACAAAGCGCCCGAGGCCGATTTGTCGGCGTCGGACGCGATGACCAACCGACCCGAGATGACCGTGTCACATCCGCCGGAAGCGCTGTTTCTCGCCTCCACCTCCGAAGCGCGCCGGAAGCTGGTGTCGTCGCTCGGGCTGCCTTTCCAGTTCGAGGCGCCGGGTGTCGATGAGGACGTCCCGCGCGGAACGCCGGTGTCGGAAGCGGTGCTGCTGCTCGCGCGGCGCAAGGCGGAGGCGGTCTTCCGGCGTCATCCGGGCGCCCTGGTGGTGGGCAGCGACCAGCTCGTCGAACTGGACGGACGTGCGCTGGGAAAGCCGCCGGATGCGCACGCCGCGCGCGAACAACTGCAGGCGCTCTCAGGACGCGCCCATCACATCGTCACCGGCGTCTGCGTGTTCGCGCCCGGCTTCGAGCGCGCGTGGGTGGAGACGACGCGGATGGAGCTGTTCGAGCTCTCGGACGAAGAGCTGGACGGCTACGTGGCCACCGGCGAGTGGCGCGGCTGCGCGGGCGCGTACAGGGTCGAAGGGCGCGGCCAGGCGCTGTTCCGCACCATCGAAGGCGACCGGACCAACGTCCAGGGCCTCCCCATGACCTCGGTGGTGCGGGCGCTACGGGAGGCCGGCGTTCCCTTCTTCCAGATGAGCTTCTAGTCGGCCCGGAGCACCGCGAGGATCTCTGCGGCGGCGGTCCGGGCCTTCTCCGCGTCCTGCGCGTTGAAGCTGATCGCGGCGACCACCGGGTGACCGCCACCACCGTACGGCGAGGCGAGCTGCGAGAGGTCGTGCCGGCGCAGCTCCGGGCGCCACGGGTTCGAGCCGATGGAGACCTTCGCGCGCGAGGGCCCCTTGCCGACCCACACCGTGTAGCGGGCCTCGGGGTAGTGGTAGTAGGCGATGAACTTGTTCATCGAGTCGATGCCGTCGTCGACGAGGTCGAAGAACACCACCCCGTTCTCGAACCGCGCCTTGCCCCGCACCAGCTCGATGTTCCGCTGGTGCTTCTCCCACAGCGCACCGAACGGCTTCGCGATGTAGTCCTGCCCGGCGATCTCCTCGAGGCTCATCCGCTGCATGTCCCGGATGAGGTCGAGGATCGTCTGCCGCTCCTTCGTGGCCTCCAGCACGGTCATGATCCGCAAGGCCGGCTCGCGCAGCTCCACCGCCTGGGTGGGGCTCTCGAACTGCGCGCCGTCGATCAGCTCCGCC
>CAZCWA010000323.1:0-6209 GCA_964502265.1 uncultured Myxococcaceae bacterium
TCGTGGCGCTGCTGGGGCTGATGGGCGTGGCGCTCACCGTGTTCGTGGGCCGGCCGCTGGCGAAGCTCTCGGCGGTGATGCGGCGGGCGGAGAGCGGCGACTTCCTCGTGCGCGCGGAGAGCGACCGCCAGGACGAGCTGGGGGAGCTGGGCCAGGGCTTCAACCGGATGCTGGCCAAGATCACCGAGATGAAGGCGGAGGAGATCGACGCGCACCGGAACATGGAGCAGGTCCACGCCGAGCTCTCGCTCAAGCGCGCGCTGGAGGAGAGCAACGCCGCCCTGGAGCGCCGGGTCACCGAGCAGTCGCTGCTCTTCGACGTGGCGCGTTCGCTCACCTCTACCATCGAGCTGCCCGAGCTCTTCGGCCGCATCAGCCGGCTGGTGCACGACCGGCTGCGGATCCCCCGCTTCTCCATCATGCTGCTGGAGGAAGACCGGCTGGTGGTGAAGAGCGCCTTCCCCGACAAGGGCCTGCTGGGCATCTCCTTCGAGACTGGCCAGGGCGCATGCGGGCGCGCGGCGCGGACCCTCACCGCGGTCTACATCCCGGACCTCGCGCAGGACGAGACGATCTACGAGCGCCGCCCGGGCGAGCGCGTGGGGAACGGATCGCTCTTGACCGTCCCGATGGTGCACCGGGGGACCCTGCTCGGGGTGCTGAACTACGAGAGGCCGGAGCAGAACGCGTTCCCCAAGGAGGAGATCGAGCTGCTCGCGGCGGTGGCGGACCTCGCGGCGATCGCGGCCAAGAACGCGGTGCTGCACGCGGAGACCGTGGCCCTATCCATCACCGACCCGCTCACCGGCGCGGCCAACCGGCGCCACCTCTTCACGCGGCTGGAGACGGAGCTGGCGCGCGCGGCGCGGTTCGACACCCCACTGTCGCTGCTGATGGTGGACATCGATCACTTCAAGATCCTCAACGACACCCGGGGCCACCGCGCCGGCGACGAGGTCCTCAAGCGCGTGTGCGAGGTGCTCCGTTCGGCCACGCGGAAGGTGGACCTGCTGGCGCGCTACGGCGGCGAGGAGTTCATGCTGCTTCTGCCGGGCGTGAAGAAGGAGGAGGCCTTGGAGGTCGCCGAGAAGCTGCGCCGCGCGATCGCCGAGATGCCCCCGGATGCCGGCGACGAGGAGCCGGTGGGCACGGTGACCGTGTCGATCGGCGTGACCACGGCGATGGCGGAGGCGGACACCATCGAGAGCGCGGTGGACGCGGCGGACGCGGCGCTGTACGCCTCGAAGCGCGGGGGCCGGAACCGCGTGACCGGCTTCGAGCCGGGGATGGAGCTCCACCCGGGCCGCGAGCGTGGGCCGTACGCCGCGCGCCGCCGCCGGACCGGAGAGCTCGTGAAGGTCGGGAGCTAGGTCGAGATGAAGGGACTCTGGGGTGCCGCGGTCGCCGCGGTGATGCTGATCTCGTCGGTGTCGGGGATGGGCTGCCGGAAGACGGAGCCCGCGCAATCGCAGGGCTCGACGCAGTCGTCGCAGGCGGCTTTGGGTTCGTCCGAGGCGGGCGTGTCGCGGGGGACCATCCTCGGGACCTGGCGCGCGGAGGGCGAGGAGCCGCCGCGGCCGGATGGCACGCCCACTCCGTCCTGGTGGGTTGAGTACACCTTCGACGGTGACGGCTACCGCATGGCCGCGCACCCGCCCGCGCGCAGCGACCAGGGAACGTACATCATCACCTCGGTGGAGGGCCGCACGGTGACCGTGAAGCTCGGGAACGACCGCGCCACCGAGCTCCGCCTCGAGGTCGCCGAGGACGGCCAGAGCCTCGTCCTCGACGGCTTCCAGTACGCGCGCACCGGCCGCTGATCCCGCCTACGGGATCTGCAGCGCGCGCAGGTACTTCCCGTTCTCGTCCTGCACGCGCAGCAGGAGCACGCTGCCGCTCTTGGCGCCGCGGATGGCGGCCTCGAGATCCTTCGCGCTGCGCACGGGCCTTCCGCCCGCCTCGACCACGACCATCCCCGGCCGCAGCTCTGCGCGTTCGGCAGGCGTGCCCGGCCGGACCTCCTGGAGGAGCGCGCCCTGGGCCGGCAGGCCCGTGCCCTGGGCGTAGCGCGGGTCCATGTCCCCGAACGCGATGCCGATCCGCTGCTGGCGCTCGTCCTGGACCGCGCCGGTTCCCTCGTCCTTGAAGTTGCCCTCGAAGTCCGGACGCGTCCCGAGCTTCAGCTTCACCTCGCGCGGCTTGCCCTCCCGCCACACGCGCAAGGTGACCTCGCGGCCGGGCGGGATCATCGCCACCAGTCGGGTGAGCGTGTGCTGCGAGTCCACCGCCTGTCCGTTGATCCCGACGATCACGTCATCCGCCCGGAGCACGTTCTGCGCGGGGCCATCCTGGGTCACGTCGATCACCACCGCGCCGCCGCGCTGATCCGCCGGCATCCCGAGCGCCTGCCCGAGGTTGGCGGTGAGGTCCTGGATCTGCACGCCCAGATACCCGCGCGTCACCCGCCCGGACTTCTCGAGCTGCGGCATCAGCGCCTTCACCAGGTTCGACGGCACCGCGAAGCCGATGCCGGTCCCGCCGCCGACGATGGCGGTGTTGATGCCGATCACCTCGCCCTTCATGTTGAAGAGCGGCCCGCCCGAGTTGCCGGGGTTGATCGCCGCGTCGGTCTGGATGAGCTCGTCGTAGCGGGTGATCCGCACGTTGCGCGCGGTGGCGGAGATGATGCCCGCGCTCACGCTCGAGGAGAGCCCGAACGGGTTGCCGATCGCCACCACCCAGTCGCCCACCTTCATCGCGTCCGAGTCCCCGAGCTTCACCGTGGGCAGGTCGTTCACGTCCCCGTCCGCGCGGATCAGCGCCACGTCGGTGAGCGGATCGCGGCCCACCACCTTCGCGCCGTAGCTGCGTCCATCCTCCAACGTGACGCGGATGTTCACCGCGTTCTCCACCACGTGGTTGTTGGTGAGGATGAGCCCGCGCGGATCGACGATGAAGCCGCTGCCCGCGGACGGCCGGATGACCTCGCCCCCGCGCCCTCTGGGCCCGCCGAAGAAGTGCTCGAAGAGGTCCGGCCCCATCCGCTCGGAGCCCACAGGTCCTCGGCCCCGCCCGCGCACGCGGGTCTGCACGTCCACGTTCACCACCGCGCTCTTCACCGACTCGACCAGGTTCGCGAACGACGGCAGCGCGGCGACCTCGCGGGTGACCGGCTCCTGGATTCCGGCCGGCGGCGGTGGCGGCGGCGTG
This sequence comes from uncultured Myxococcaceae bacterium, assembly GCA_964502265.1. GTDB lineage: Bacteria > Myxococcota > Myxococcia > Myxococcales > Myxococcaceae > JAFAFL01. Next base: position 3,211 of record CAZCWA010000323.1, read on the forward strand.
GGAGAGGTGCCCTTCTGCGCAAAGGCGGGCGCGTGCAGCGCGAGGGTCGTCAGGAGGAGGACGAGGTGGGGGATTCGCATGACCGGGTGCACCTTTCGAAGGTACATTTCATCTCCTATTCAGGCCGAAGGAAGGGGTTTTCTCCGATGCGACGGCTGATCGCGTTGCCGCTGTTGCTGGCGCTCGTTGCCTGTCCGGCTCCCATCGACACGGGACCGGATGGAGGCGGAGCGATCGTGGTGGGTCCGGACGGAGGCCGCTTCATCCGCGAGGGCGCGTTCATCGACATCCCGCGGGGTGCGGTGACCGCGCAGACCATCCTCACCGTGGAGGTCCTCGACACCGGGCTGCCGGAGGTCCCGGGCAGGACGCGGATCTCGTACGGATTCCGGTTCATTCCCAGCACGCTCAAGTTCAACGAGCCCGTCACCATCGGCATTCCATTCATCGAGGAGCGGCTGCCGTCGAAGGCCATCGACCGCTCCACGTTGGACGTGCGCCGGCGCACCGGCGACGATCCGTACCTGCAGCTCCCCTCCCCGCGCGTGCTCGCGGGCGAGCCGGTGATCACCGCGCGCACGGACGGCACCGGGACCTTCTGGGCCACCTCGCCGGACAAGCCCGCCGTCTCCGAGCTGCGCATCACGCCCAACCAGGTGACCCTCGCCGTGGCGCAGACCGCGCAGCTCACCGCCGAGGTCACCGATCCCGCGGGCGCCCCGCTCGAAGATGTCGAGGTGCGCTGGACCATCGCGCCGGCGCGGGTGGCCAGCGTGGACGCCGCAGGCCTCGTCACCGCGCTCGATCCGGGGACCGCGATCGTCACCGCCACCGCGGTCGGGCTGACGCAGACCGTGCCCATCTACGTCGTGGGCACCACCGCTTCGCCCACCACCTTCCTCCACGAGAACCCCTTCCCCACCGGCAACGATCTGCTCGGCGGCGCGCTCGCGCAGGGCGGGCAGCTCCTGCTGGTGGGCCGCAACGGGACCGTGCTCTCGCGCGAGGGACAGACCGCGTGGACGCGCCACTTCTCCTCGCCGGGCCTGGATCTGCGCGGCGTGGGCGGCACCCTGCCCGGCCCCGCGGTGGCGGTGGGGACCCAGGGCAACAACGGCGTGCTGGTGGAGCTCGCCAGCGCAGAGGCCGCCCCCAACGTGAAGGTCCTCTCCTCGGTGCAGCCGCGCGCGCTGTGGTTCGACGGCACGCACGGGATGGCGGTGGGCGACGGCAACGACGTGCTCATCCGCCGCGACGGGGAGTGGGTGACGGACTACAGCCCCTCCTTCGAACGCCTCCTCGACGTGAAGGGCGATGGGCAGGGCTCGTTCGTCACGGTGGGCGCGCGCGGCTCGCTCTACGTCTACAAGGCCTCGACGCGGGCGTGGGACTCGCTCTTCCAGACGCAGCTCTCGGTGCTCCTCTCCGCCGCGGTGATCGACGACGCGCAAGGCTCGGGCGCCTGGGCGGTGGGCGGCGGCAAGCTCTGGCGCTTCGAGTCGCAAGCGTGGACCGCGCTCAACCTCCCCACCGAGCCTGCAGTGGACGAGCTCACCGCGGTGGGGCTCGTCGAGGGCCGGGTGGTGCTCGGCGCGCGGGCGGGACGGCAGGGGCACCTGCTCGTCTACGATCCTGGGGCGCAGTCCTTCACCACCCAGCCGCTGCGCACCCCGCAGCTCATCCGGGCGATCATTGCCGATCCGGACGCGGGCGCAGGCTACGCGGTGGGCGACTTCGGCGCGGTGTGGCGCTGGGCGAACGGGACCTTCACCGAGCTCTCCTCCGGCTTCTATGGGGACGTGGCGGACCTCTACGTGACCTCGGACGCGGTGGTCGCGGCGGTGAACGAGTGCGCCGACAGCGCCTGCAACGTGCGGGTGGGCAGGGTCTACCGGCGTGGGGCGAACGGGACGTGGCAGCCGCTCGGATCGCAGCCCTTCGGCTCACCGCTCCGGGCCATCGCGGCGCGCAGCGCGACGGACGTGTGGGCGGGCGGACAGGGCGTCCTCTGGCGCTTCGACGGCGCGAGCTGGACCCCCACCGTCCTCACCGGGGGCGTGAACGACATCGTCGTCTGCGGCGACGAGTACTGGGCGGTGGGCGACACAGGCTCGATCGTCCGCGGCACCACCACGCCGATGGTCGCCGGCCAGCGCGGAACCAGGAACCTGTTCGCCCTCCACTGCCAGAACGCGGGCGAAGTGTGGGCCGCGGGCGACGAGGCGCTCTACCGGAACCAGACCCCGCTGGGCGACCCGGCGGTGCGTCACGCGCCGTGGCGGGCGGTGTGGAGCCCCGGCGCCGGCGAGGCCTTCATGTTCGGAGACGCGCGCTACGGCACCTACTGGAACGGCCAGCGGATGGTCGTCTACGACCAACCCGGCGGCGTCCTCCCCAACGTGATCGAGGGCCTGTGGGGCGCGTCGGTGGACACGCTCTACGCGGTCGGACACACCGTCGTTCCGCAGACCCACGGCTTCGCCCTGCGCTTCAACGGCGCGCAGTGGACGCCCATCGACTCCGGCGCCTCGCGCAGGGCGATGACCATCCACGGGCGCTCGGCCAGCGAGGTCTGGCTCGGCACCGAGGGCGGCGGGATCCTCCGCGGGCTGATGCCGGCGCCCGCGCCGTAGGCCTCCCCCGGACGCGCGCATCCCTCTCCCGGCTGCGCGCCGTCTCAGCGGACGAGCTGCCGGAGCATGCCCTTCCCCGTCCCGGCGAGGTCCTCCAGCACGCCCTCCCGGAAGCGGCGGAGCTGTTCGTAGGTGACCGAGTCCCCGCGGCCGTGGGCAACCGGATCGCGCAGGGTCTCCTTGCTCCACTTCACGAACGAGGCGAGCGCGTCGAGGAACGGGTCGTCCCACCGCTCGGCGACGAAGTCCCGGAACGCGGTGAGGTACAGCTCCCGGCGGCGCTCGAGCACGCGCCCCACCTCGCCCAATGAAGGCGCGCGTCCGGGGCGCTCCTCGTCGAAGGCCTCGACGAAGTGGTCGAAGTAC
>CAZCWA010000324.1:0-1329 GCA_964502265.1 uncultured Myxococcaceae bacterium
AGGGGATGACGGTCGTCTTCCACGACCACACCCAGCACCCGCACAAGACGGTCGAACACCGGCACGACGGCGGCATCGCCGAGTACCTGCCGAAGCTGGTGCAGAGCCGCGGCAAGCCCACCGTGCCGCAGGCGCCGGGCGCGCAGTTCTATGCCTCGCGCGACGACGGGGCGCGGCTCGAGGTGGCGCTGTCGTGGACGGAGAGCACCGACGAGTACGTGCGCTCCTACGTGAACGGGATCCCCACCCCCGCCGGCGGCACCCACGAGGCGGGCCTCAAGAGCGGCATCGTCAAGGCGGTGCGCAACTACATCGAGACGCACGGGCTCACGTTCAAGGGCGTGTCCCTGACCGCGGAGGACATCCGCGAGGGCATCACCTCGGTGCTCTCGGTCTACGTGGTGGAGCCGCAGTTCCAGGGCCAGACCAAGAGCCGGCTCAACAACCCGGAGGTCAGCGCCTCGGTGGACGGCGTGGTGCGGCCGGCGCTGGAGAAGTGGCTCAACGACAACAAGACGATCGCCGAGGCGATCATCGCGCGGATCGTGCTCGCGGCGAGGGCCCGGGAGGCGTCGCGCGCGGCGCAGCAGGTGACGCGGAAGAGCGCGATCAGCCACCGGATGAACCTGCCCGGCAAGCTCGCGGACTGCTCGTCCACGGACCCGTCGGTGAGCGAGCTGTTCATCGTGGAGGGCGACAGCGCAGGCGGCTCGGCCAAGCAGGGGAGGGACCGGAAGACGCAGGCCATCCTCCCGCTGCGCGGCAAGGTGCTCAACGCGGAGCAGGCCTCCACCGACAAGGTCACCCAGAACAAGGAGCTGACCGACATCGTGAGCGCGCTCGGGTGCGGGATAGGTCCCTCGCTGGACCTCTCCAGGCTCCGCTACGGGAAGGTGTTCCTCCTGATGGACGCCGACAGCGACGGGCACCACATCGCCACCCTGCTGCTCACCTTCTTCTACAGACACCTGCGTCCGCTGATCGAGAACGGGTCGGTCTACATCGCCCAGCCGCCGCTCTTCCGGATCGACATCGGCAAGGAGACCTACTGGGCGCTCGACGATGCGGACCGCGACCGGATCATCAAGGAGAAGGTGAAGGGCAACGCGAAGCCGGTGGTGATGCGCTTCAAGGGCCTGGGCGAGATGCAGCCCGAGGAGCTCCAGCAGACCACCCTCGACCCCCGGCGCCGGCGCGCGCTCAAGGTCACCATCGAGGACCCGCTCGATACCGACAGGACGATCAACGACCTGCTCGGACGGGACGTCAGCGCCCGGTTCCGCTTCATCATGGACCGCGCCACCGAGGTGCAGGACCTCGACGTGTAGG
>CAZCWA010000324.1:1429-6207 GCA_964502265.1 uncultured Myxococcaceae bacterium
CCGCCGAAGAAGCGGACCTTCCGCCCGAGCGCGTGGGCGCGGTTGACGATGCAGGCGAGCCGCTCGGACTGGTCGGGCGGGATGGGGCCCTTGCCGTCCCAGTCCATGTAGTTCGACCACTTCAGGGCGTAGTGCCCCCAGCGCGCGTCCGCCGGCGCATCCGTGGGCGAGAAGTCGTTGCTGTCGCGGATGGCGCGGCGGCGGGGGCGCGAGGCGACGAACGCCTCCTTCATCTCCGCGTTGCCGGTGAGGATGACCGTCACCGCGCCCTGGGTGACGCCCTCCACGTCGTCGAACACGGTCAGCATCGGGTAGCGGTCGAGCAGCGCGTGCAGCGCGTCCACCAGCCCGTCGTCCGCGTCCTTGAGATCGACCCAGAGCGTGAAGCCCTCCCCGTCCGCGAGCAGCCCGCCGGCCGACGCCCGCCGCTGCAAAGGCTCGAGGTAGAGCCGCTCCAGCGTCCCCTTCGGGAGCAGTCCGCGGTGCGAGACCTCGAAGCGGCCGCGTGCGTAGAAGACGTCCACCTCCACGCTGGTGAAGCCCTGGGCGAGCGCGTCCTCGAGCGGGTGCTCGTGCGCGTAGTCGTTGTGCGCGTGCGGCCGGGACGTTCCGGGCGTGGGCGTGCGGACCACGCCGTCGGTGCAGACCTCCGGGAGCCCGCCGCCACACGCGGCGAGGAGGGGGAGGGCGAGCAGGAGTCGGGACATGGCCGGGCAGTCTGCCATGCGCGTCGTCGTCCACCGTGAACGACTGAACGTTTCCGGAGCGGCGTGTACGCTTCCGCGGGGGCGTTGGGATCAACTGCGCGCCTTCCCGGGGGGCCAGTGGAAATTCCAACGCACATCCTGCAGTGGCTCGGCGCCCGCCTGCACAAGAGCTTCATCGCGCCGCTGACGGAGTCCTGGTGGCCGGTGGCGGCGGCGCTGGGGCTCACCGTCCTCTTCCTCGGGATCGAGGCCTTCCTCATGGGCTGGCGGGCCTCGGCGCTCCGGCGGCTCTTGCGCCCGGGCCCTTCGGCGCGCGGAGACCTCTTCATCTACCTCGCAGGCGAGCTGCGCCTGCTGCCCCTCCTGATCGCGGTCTCGTGCTTCGGGCTCTCGGAGCTGGTGACGGCGGTGGCGTGGAAGACCTCGCACCTCAATCTGCTCGCCCGCATCGAGAACCCGGTGCTGCAGCACCTCGTGTACTTCGTCGTCTTCGACTTCCTCATGTACTGGGTGCACTACCTCCAGCACCGGGTGCCGTTCCTGTGGGAGCTGCACAAGTTCCACCACTCGGCGGAGGAGATGAACCTCATCACCGTGGACCGCTCCCACCCGATGGAGAAGGCGCTGATGGCGGTGATGCTCGCGCTGCCGATGGCGATCCTGGGCGTGCCGGCCTCGAGCTTCCTCCTCATCGTGGTGGTGAACCGGTTCCTCGCGCAGATCCACCACTCCAACTTCCCCTGGCGCTTCGGCTGGCTGGGGCGCTGGGTCTTCGTGTCGCCGCACCACCACCGCATCCACCACTCGCTGGACCGGGAGCACTGGGACCGCAACTTCGCCGGCCAGCTCGTGATCTTCGATCGCCTCTTCCGCACCCGCTACGAGGGCACGCTGGAGCCGCGCGCGTTCGGCGTGGACGGCGGCGAGTACAACCGAGGGTTGCTCTCCGACATGCTCGCGCCCTACCGCGCCTTTGCGCGCTGGATGAAGGGACGGCTGCAGCCGCGCAGGCCGGAGCCGCAGCCCGGAACGGTGGACACCTCGCCCAGATGAGGGGAGGTCAGCGCTGGCCGCCGCGGACGATGTCCACGTTGCGCGAGCCGCCGCGGGCCGGCACCAGCAGCCCGGGGAGGGTGCCCGTGAGCGCCTTGCTCCCCGGCGGCTGGTAGATCGCGCGCACGGTCCGGCCGGCGGGGAGGTCCACCGCGTTCGGATCCACCTTCACCGTGACCGTGTTGTCCTTGATCGAGATCACCTCCGCGTCGCGCGCGTGGTCGAGCTCCGCCACCACGTCTCCCTCCTCGAGCGACTTCGGCTGGCCGCCGAGGTGGCGGATGCGCACGCGCAGCGAGTCCTTCGAGCCCGCCTCACCCCAGTCGCGAACGCCCTGCACGGTGATCGCGAGGTCCGCGCCGGTGGCCGCGCCCTTGTCCCCGACCTGAAGCCCGGTGGCCTTCGAGTTGTCGGTGTCGAGGTACACGGTGGTGTTCGCGCAGCGGCTGCGGCAGGTGTCGCCGAACGGCGCCGCGTCGAACGTCAGCTCCAGGGTGAAGCCCGAAGGCCCCGAGCGCACCGCGACGCGGGTGGCCACCGGCCGCTCGTCCGCGGAACCGGGGGCCGGCTGGTGGCGGAGGACGGCGCCGGGACGCTTCGCCGCGGCGGGAGCTGCGCAGAGCAGCAGCGCCAGGAGGAGGGAGCCTTCAATCGTTCGCATCACCGCGTCATTCAACCCACGGGGACGGGGCGTCCACAAGAGAGGCCGATCTGCTACGAACCGGCGCATGCGCAACCCATTCCTGTTCGGCGCGGTGGCGGCGGCGCTGCTGACCGCGCTCCCGGGCTGTCCCGATCGCAGCACCACCGCGCGGCCCGCCCAGACCGTACCGATGGGGCAGACCGAGGAGACGGCCCGCCGCAACGCACTGGAGCTCCAGAACACGGAGGACCTCGAGCGCCTCGAGGACTTCCAGGGCTTCTCCGGCGACGAGTCGCGCTTCGCCTTCACCGTCTTCAGCGAGGCGGCGGGGCTGCACCTGATGCACGTGGTGTCCGGCGACGGGACGGAGCTCGAGCAGCGCTTCCAGCTCGTGGACGAGGCGGCCACCGGGGAGGCGCGCGCCTTCCTGCGCGGTCACGGCTTCACCCGGAAGCAGGGCACCTTGTCGCCGGAGGTGAAGCGCGGGCTCTCGTTCAGCGCGGAGGACGGCAAGGCGAAGGTGGCGCTCTCCACGCCGGAGGGCGGCGAGCGGGTGCTCTACCAGGGCGATCCGTTCGACATGCCGGGGTCGAAAGGTGGGGTCGCGCGCGTCTCGCTCGCGTTCGTGGCGCCCTCCGGCCGCCGCATCGCCGCGCGGGTCGAGCAGACGCCGGTCACCGAGTGGGGCGGCATCGTCGGGCATCTGCTGATCGACGTGCCGCAGGGAGGCGCGAGGTGAACGCGCAGCCGCTCTACCTGCGCCAGCTCCGGCTCGGGCCGATGGACAACTTCGTCTACCTCGTGGGCCCGGAAGGATCGGACGCGGCGATGGTGATCGATCCCGCGTGGGACGTCCCCGCGGTGGAGAGGGCGGCGGCGGAGGACGGCAAGCGCATCGCGGCGGCGTTCGTCTCGCACTGCCACCACGATCACATCAACGGGCTGCCGGAGCTGCTCCGCCGCCACGACGTGCCCGTCTACGCGCAGAAGACGGAGGCGGACTTCTCCGCGCAGCTCCGCCAGTACGCCGGCGACGCGCTGCGGGGGCTCGATCCGGGCGAGGTGATCCGGGTGGGGGAGGGCGAGGGCGCGCTGGAGGCGAAGGCGCTGCACACGCCCGGTCACACCCCGGGATCGCAGTGCCTGTGGGCGGGCGGCGCGGTGGTCTCGGGCGACACCGTCTTCGTCAACGGCTGCGGACGCTGCGATCTCAACGGCGGCAACCCGGAGGCGCTCTACCGGACGATCCACGGCGTGCTGCGCGCGCTGCCCGAGGAGACGAAGCTGCTGCCCGGGCACGACTACGGGGACGTCCCCGTCTCCACGCTGGGGCGCGAGCGTTCGCACAACCCGTACTTCCAGCTCCACGACCTCCACGACTTCGTCGCCTACCGGATGCGCCCGAGGACGTAGGAGCGGGCGGGCGGCCGGCGCCGGCCTGAACGCGCGTCGGTTGGCGCCGGTCGGGCGGCGTGTCCATCGTGTGGATCGTCCTTCTGGGAGGAGCTGCCCGTGTCCGACTCTCTCGTCTCCCGCTTCATCTCCGCCCTCGAGACGCTCGAGCGCACCGGTGTCCCGGAGCCCATGCTCGCGCTCTTCGAGGACGATGCCTCGCTCTCCAACTCCGCGTCCGAGCGCACCTTCGAAGGACGCCGCGGCGCACGCGAGTTCTGGCGCAGCTACCGCTCGAGCTTCGGCGACATCCAGTCGCGGTTCACCCGCGTCTTCGAGTCCGGCGCGCTGGCGGCGCTGGAGTGGACGGCACAGGGGACGCTGCCCTCGGGCCAGCCGATCGAGTACGGCGGCGTCACCGTGCTCGAGCTGGCAGAGGACCGGATCCGCACCTTCCGCTCCTCCTTCAGCCCCATCCACCAGGAGGAGGCCGCGCAGGAAGGGAGCTCCGGGGAGACGAAGCCGCCCCGCGGAGAGGGGCCCGCCTGGACCGTCCCCGCCGACACGCCGTACTGACGCTCACGCTCACGCTGGCGCTCAGGCGAAGCGGTCCTTGAAGCGCCGCTCGCCCTCCGCGGTGCCGATGAGAATGAGCTCGGTGCCCGCCTCGATCGGGATCGACGGATCGGGGTTGCCCACGAGCCCGCCGGTCGTCTCGAGCGCCACCACGCTGCAGCCGGTCTCCTCGCGGATGGCCAGCTCGCGCAGCGCCCTTCCCACCACGCGCGCGGAGGCGGGGTAGCGGAAGACGTCGAGGCCCTCGGCGAGCATCACCATGTCGCCCTGCTCGAGCACGTTGAGGATGGTCCCCGCGCCGAGCGACGCGTACGACATCACGAAGTCCGCCCCCGCCCGGTGCAGCGTCGACACGTTCCGCTCCAGCGTGGCGCGGCTGATGATCTGCACGTCCGGCCGCAGCTTCC
>CAZCWA010000325.1:0-6206 GCA_964502265.1 uncultured Myxococcaceae bacterium
AGATGCTGTTCTCGGTGAAGCCGGTGGAGGCGATGGAGGCGCTGGTGAAGCGGCTGTCGCGCTACACGTACAACGACGAGTTCCTCGACGAATTGTAGGAGGTGACGGCGATGGCGGAGATGGTCTACCGGCGGCTGGGCCGCAGCGGGCTGCAGGTCTCGGTGCTCTCGTTCGGTTCGTGGGTGACGTTCCAGAACCAGCTCGACGTGGGCCGGGCGCGGGAGTGCCTGGCGGCCGCGCGCGATGCGGGCGTGAACTTCTTCGACAACGCGGAGGTGTACGCGGCCGGCGAGTCGGAGCGGATCATGGGACAGGCGATCCGCGAGCTGGGCTGGGCGCGGCACTCGTACGTCATCTCCACCAAGTTCTTCTGGGGCCTGCACGACGGGCCCAACATGAAGAACACGCTGAACCGCAAGTACCTGCGGCAGGCGATAGACGGTTCGCTGGACCGGCTCGGGCTGGACTTCGTGGACCTCGTCTTCTGCCACCGGCCGGATCCGAACACGCCGATCGAGGAGACGGTGTGGGCCATGCACGACATGATCGCGCAGGGCAAGGCGCTGTACTGGGGCACCTCGGAGTGGTCGGCGGAGGAGATCAGGCAGGCCTTCGAGTTCGCGGACCGCCACCACCTGCACACGCCGGTGATGGAGCAGCCGCAGTACCACCTGCTGGAGCGGACGCGGGTGGAGCAGGAGTACGCGCCGCTGTACGCGCCGCCCATCGGGCTGGGGCTGACCACCTGGAGCCCGCTCGCCTCGGGGCTGCTCACCGGGAAGTACCTGGACGGGATCCCTCAGGGGACGCGCGGCGCGCTGCCCGGCTACGAGTGGCTGCAGAAGCGGCTCACCGACGAGGGCGCCAACGACAAGGTGCGGCGCCTTCTGCCGATCGCGAAGGAGCTCGGGTGCACGCTGGCGCAGCTCGCCATCGCCTGGTGCGCGAGAAACCCGCGCGTCTCCACCGTGATCACCGGCGCGACGAGGCCCGAGCAGGTCACCGAGAACATGAAGGCGCTCGAGGTCCTGCCGAAGCTCGACGACGCGATGATGAAGCGCATCGATCAGGCGGTGGCGTAGCTACTTCCGGTAGAGCCGGAAGCCCTCCACCTCTTCGGGGCGCGCGTCGGTGTAGCCCCAGTGCTCCACGTCCACCCGGTACTGCCCCTTGGCGATGAGCATGCCGCGGCAGTACCGCTTCTGGTCCTGCTTCGTCTGAAGCTTCGCGGAGCGGGACAGAAGCTCCTCCCACACCCACTGGGGCACGTGGTCCCGCTGGCCGGGGTAGCTGAACCGGTAGAACACCAGGTGCGCGTGCAGCACCTCCCAGTGGTCTCCGAAGCGCCAGAGCATGTGCTCCCAGTCCATCTGCTTGCCGCGGGCGAGGATGAGGTGGTTGATGTCCGCGCCGTCGAAGCGCTCGCGCTCGCAGACGAAGGCCTTGGACCAGATGACCTCTTCCGGCGGCGCCACCAGGATCGGCATCCCGTGGATGACGCCGGGGTTGGCGCGCTCGATCCAGAGATCGTCCACCACCGCCACGCCGTTGCCGGAGCTGTAGATGAGGTCGGCGAAGTAGTCGTCGCTGGCGTGCGCCTTGGCGATCCACACCGGGTCGGTGATCTCGGTGCGGAAGCCCGCGTCCCCCAGGGCCTGCAGCGCGTGCTCGACGTGCTGCCGCTTGAGGAAGATGTCGAGGTCCTTCGTGTCCCGGTAGATGCCCGTGTACAGGTGCAGCGCGTAGGCGCCGGCCACCACGAACGGGATCTCGGCGTTGCGCAGGCTCGAGATCGCCAGCAGGTGCGCGCCGCGCTCGATGGCCGGGCGCTGGTCCGGCTGCATGGGCGGCGGCGGCGGACTCCTGTGCGGGGTCTCGCCCTGGCCCTCGTTCACCTCCTGCGTCACGGTCTGCTCGTTCATGTCCCTCTCCTGGACCCCAGTCCGAAAGCCGTGGGCTCAGGTTAGGCAGTCGAAGTCGGGGAGGCAGACCCGCAGTGGGGCCTGCCTCCCCGGGAAGCAGACGGGCAGCCTGCGCTACTGCTGCGTCTGGAGGCTGTCCGCCTCGATCTCGACCGCCACCGGACGCTGGTTCTGCAGCGTGTAGGACGCGCGGACCTCGGCGCCCTGCTGGAGCTGCCCCACCGACGACTGCTGCCCGTCGATGGTCACCCGCGTGTTCTGGTCCACGCTCAGCGAGAGCTGCTGCTGGTCGTCGCCGCGGATCACGATCTGGTTGGGCGAGGACCGCTGGATCTCACCTTCGATCTCCTGCGTCTGGCCCTGCGCCATCGGCTGCTGATTCTGCTGCTGCTGCGCCTGGGCTTGCTGCTCCTGGGCCTGCTGCTGGTCCTGCTGCGCCTGCTGTTGCTGCTCGGCCGCCTGCTGCTGCTGTGCGGTCTGCTGGGCCTGCTGCGCCTCCTGATTGGACTGCTGCGTCACCTGCTGCGCGCGCTGGGCCTCCTGCTGGGCCTGCTGCTGCTCCTGCTGCGCACGCTGCTGGGCCTGCTGTTGCTCCTGCTCGGCCTGCGCGAGTTCCTGACGCGCCTGTTCCACGTCCTGCTGCGAGCCCTGCACCTCGCTCTGCGCCGAGGCCGCCTCCTCCTGCGCCTGCTTCGCCTGCTCCAATGCCTGCTGACTGCGCTCATGCGCCTGCGACGCGCGCGCGAGAGGTTCGCTCTGCTGCCCGCCCTGCTCCGCCGTCTGCGACCGCTGCTCGCAAGCGCCGAAGATCAGCGCGGCGCCCAGAGCGCCCGCGGCGGCGACCTTCCTCTTGATGCCCATGGTTCGTCCTCCGTTCCCGAATTCGAGGGTGATGGACCAAAGGTGAGGAGCCGCGCAGGGCAGTGCCGAAGCCGCCCGAAGGCCCGGCAGGTGCCGCTATAGGCGGACGGGCGATCCGGGTAGCATGACGCGCATGATCCAGGGCGAGGGGCGGTGCCACTACCACCCGCAGCGGGCGGGGCTGGGCGTTTGCGTGGAGTGCCGCCAGGTCGTCTGCCGCGAGTGCACCACCCAGTTCGAGGGCATCAACCGCTGCGCGAGCTGTCTGGCGAAGCGCCTGTCCGCCTCCCGCGAGGTCGCGCCGCGCGCAGAGTGGACGTTCGGCAACGTGGTCCTGGCGCTGGTGGCCGGCTCCGCCCTCTTCGGCATCACGCTCGGCGTGGTGACGCTGCTCCGGGACCTCTAGCTTGGCCGTCTCCGCCGCAGAGCTCAGACCGCGCGGTCCGGTGGCGCTGTTCGACGCGGCCGTCCGCCTGTGCGCGCGCTCCTCCGGCGCCTGGGCGCTCACCCTGCCCGGCGGCGCCGCCGTCGTCTGGGCGGTGCTGAACCTCGCGGACGCGCACGCGCGGAACCTCCCGCTCGCGGTGCCCGCCCTGCTCTTCACCGCAGCCTGGCTCTTCCGGGGCGTCTGCCAGGCCGCGACCTGCCACCACCTCGAGGCGATGATCGTGTCCGAGGCGCCGGCGAGCGCGTGGGGCTCGTTCCGCGCGGCGCTGCAGCGGCTGCCGAGCCTCGTCATCACCGCCGTCTACCTCCCGCTGTTCACGCTGCTCAGCGTGGGGCTCACCTTCGGGTTCGGCTACTTCCTGCTGGCCGCGCACCTCGCCGGATGGGCGGTGGTGATGAAGGGGCGCGGTCACCCGCTGGCGCTCTACGGCACCTGCTCGAGGATGCTCGGCCCGGCGAAGTCCAACACGGTCACCCTGCGGACGCTCTTCGGAGTGATGTTCCTGGTTGCGCTGAACCTCCACCTCGCGGCCACCGTGCTCGTCTACCTCGGCCGCAAGCTCATCGGCCTCGACCTCACCTTCGCCCAGCGCTTCATCGCGTTCGACAACGGGGTGTGGATGGCGGTCGTCGCCGCGCTCACCTTCGCCCTCTTCGAGCCCCTGCGCGCGGCGGTGGCCACGCTGCTGCTGGTGGACGGGCGCGTTCGCCAGGAGGGACTGGATCTGCTCGCCGCGGTGGAGCAGCTCCCCTCCCGGAACGCCCGGAGAACCGGGGTCGCTGGAGCGGCGCGCGGACGCACGGCGGCGGCGCTGCTCGCAGCGTTGTCTTCGCTCTTCATGCTCGGGGCGCCGTCGGAGGCCCTCGCCCTCGAGCACGCGTCGCCGGGCGCGCCGCTGGACAGGCTTCATGCCGCGGCGAGGTGGTGCGCGCTGGACGACGACCTCCGCGCGGAGTTCGCGGCGCTGAAGGGGGTCGACAGGCTCGGCGCGGCGGAGCAGGCGGCGCTTCGCAGGCTGGCCGACGACATCGACCTCTTCGCGCACACCTGGGAGGACTGCGACGAGGTGGAGCTGCGGCTCCCGGGCGCGTTGGCGCTGGTGGCGCGGACGCTGGACGCGGTGCCGGAGGGTGAGGGGGATGCCCGCACGCGCGCCCGGACCATCCTCGCCCGCCCCGAGTTCCAGGAGCCCGTGGCCCGTCCGCCAGACGAGTCGACGGACGAAGGCGACGAAGGCGATCCGGACTCGTGGTGGGGGCGATTCACCCGCTGGCTCGAGGACCTGCTGGAGCGGCTCTTCGACACCGACCGCGATCGGAATCCGCGCGAGCGGCCGTCGAACCTCGGAGGCGGCATGGGGACCGCGAACGTGATCGTCGCGCTGCTGCTGGGCGGCGTGCTGATCCTCGCCGGGGTGCTGCTCTTCATGGCGCTGCGCAGCCGCGGCGGAAGCGCGGGAGAAGGGGATGTGGAGCAGACAGGGCTCGACGGGTTCCCGGCCGAGGCGGACCCCTCCAACGCGCTCTCGCGGCCCCCGGAGACCTGGGCGTCGATGGCGGACGCGCTCTCCGCGCAGGGCCGTCACCGGGAGGCGGTGCGCAGCCTCTACCTGGCGCTGCTCTCGCGCCTGCACCGGGTGGGCGCGATCGACTACGACCCCACGCTCTCGAACTGGGACTACTTCCGGCGCTTCCGCGGCCGGCGGGAGTGGCTGCCCATGTTCCGCGACCTCACCCTGCGCTTCGACTTCGCGTGGTACGGCGTGGCGGAGGTCTCGGCAGAGGACTACGCGACCTTCCGCACGCTGAGCGCGCCGCTCTTGCGGCAGGACGCCAACGAGAACGCCAGCGGGCACGCAGCGGATTTCGTGCAGGGCCCATCGCAGCGTTCGCAGGGCCCGGGGAGCGAAGCCCGTGGGTGATCGTTTCCCGCTGGTGGTGGTCGGTGGCCTGCTGCTCGCGGCAGTGGCGGGCTCCTACCTTTATAGAGGTGCGAACCGCGGCGGCTTCGCGGACCTCGGCTCCACCTGGCGCAGCGGACCGGACGGCGCACGCGGGCTCTACCTCCTGGCGAGCGAGTCCGGCCTGCCGGTGGATCGCAAGCAGACCGATCTCGAGGTGATCGAGGACGGCGAGAACCTGGTGCTGCTCTCGGTGTTCCATCCGGAGACGCAGCTCACCCGGGGCGACCTGCACCGCGCGGAGGCGGCGGACGGCGGCGTCGAGGAGCGGGAGCTGGCGCGTGAGGTGCGCGGGGTCAACGTGTGGAACGCGCCCGAGGTGACCTCGGAGGAGCGCGCGAAGCTGCTCGCGCACGTGGAGGCGGGGCATGCGCTGGTCTATGTGGCGGTGGGCGATCCCGCGGATCCGCTGCTGCGCGAGCTGGGCGTGACCCTGATCCCGGTGACGCTGGAGGACGCCGCGGCGGCGGAGGGTGTGCGTCACTTCATCCCGCCGCAGCCGAGCCCCTGGACCCTGGGCGTGCAGCGCGCGCAGGCGCAGACACAGACGCACCTGGGCCTGCCGGACGGGGCGATGACGCTGCTGCAGGACGAGCAGCTCGGCGCGCCGGTGATGGCGGTCGTGCCCTACGGCGACGGCGAGGTGATCGTCCTCTCCGCGCCGGAGCTGGCGATGAACAGGCGGCTCGGCGAGGCGGACAACGCGCAGCTCTGGCTGTCGCTGCTCGGCGAGGTCTCGCGCACGGGCCGGGTGCTCTTCGACGAGTACCATCACGGGTTCAGCGACGATCGCTCGGTGGCGCAGTTCGCCGCGCGCTACGGCCTTCACTTCGCCGCGCTGCAGCTCGTGTTCGGGCTGTGCCTGTGGGCGGTGGCGCTGCGCCGCTTCGGCCGGCCGCGCGTCCCGTTCGAGGACGAGCGCGTCTCCTCCACAGATGCGCTCTCCGCCGCCTCCCGCCTCTACCGCGCCGGACGCCACCACGCGCACGCGGCCACCCAGGTATCGCGCGCGCTC
>CAZCWA010000326.1:0-6205 GCA_964502265.1 uncultured Myxococcaceae bacterium
CAGGACTTCGACCCGCAGGTGCAGCAGGCCACCAACCGCATCCAGACCTTCGAGCAGACGCGGGACCTGCTGGAGACCGCGCGCTCGCTCGGCTTCTCGGGGATCAACTTCGACCTCATCTACGGCCTGCCGCACCAGAACGCGGAGAGCTGGCAGCGGACGCTGGACCAGGTGCTCTCGCTGCGGCCGGATCGGCTGGCGGTCTACTCGTTCGCCTTCATGCCGGACACGCTGAAGCACCAGAAGCGGATGCCCGCGCACGCCATCCCCAAGGGGCGGACGAAGCTGGACCTCTTCCTCGCCACCCGCGAGCGGTTCCTCGGCGCCGGGTACAAGGCGATCGGCATGGACCACTTCGCGCTGCCGGAGGACGAGCTCTCGCAGGCGCAGGACAAGCGGCGCCTCGGCCGCAACTTCCAGGGCTACACCGTGGCCGCGGCGGGTGACGTGGTCGCCTTCGGGTCCACCGGGATCAGCGACGTGGCCGGCGCCTATGCCCAGAACGTCCGCGCGCTGCCCTACTACTACCGGCGCATCGAGAGCGGGCAGTTCGCGACCGAGCGCGGCATCGCCCTCACCGAGGACGACCTCGTGCGGCGCCGGATGATCCAGCAGCTCATGTGCAACTTCTGGCTGGACCTCGGCGCGGACGACGCCTTCGCCGAGGAGCGTGAGCGCCTGCGCCCGATGGAGGCGGACGGCCTGGTGAAGATCCGCGGCGGCGAGATCGAGGTCACGCCCCTGGGCCAGCTCTTCGTCCGCAACCTGGCCATGGTGTTCGACGCGCGGCTGGCGAGGAGCGGGAACACGCGGTTCTCGCGGACGGTGTGACGCCGTGATGCGCTTGAGCGGGCAGCCGGCGCGGGTGGGCTTCGGCCCGCTCGACGTCCTCCACTCGGACCACCGCGTCATCGACCGGGTGCTGGAGCGGGTCATCGCGGCGGTGGAGTCCGCTCGCAAGGGCGCGGCGGTGGACCCGCGCGGGTTCCGGAAGGTCGCCGAGTTCGTGAGGCTGTACGTGGAGGGCGCCCACTTCGCGCGCGAGCAGGCCATGCTCCTCGCCATGCGCGGCGCCGGGCTGCCGGAGGACTCCGGGCTTCTGGCCCAGCTCGCCGACGAGCACGCCTCCGGCCGCGAGCAGACGAAGGCGCTGTGCGCCCTGGCAAAGGACTTCGAGCGGGGGGAAGGCGGCGACGAGACCCGCGAGGCGCTCCTCGGCGGGCTGGAGTCGTACGCCCGGATGCACAGGGCGCACACCGCGGTGGAGGAGCGGCACCTGCTTCCGCTCGCGCAGCGGCTGCTCAAGCACGCTGAACAGGACGCGCTCCGGTCCCAGTTCGCGCGGGTGGAGGCGCGGTTCGGGTCCCTGGCGGAAGCCGCGGCGGCGGTGGAGCGCGCGCTGGAGGCGGGGCCTCCGAAGGCGGCACGCACCCGGCGCGCGCGCACGGCGAAGCGGTAGCGCCCCCGGTCAGGTCTGCCCGTCGGTCGTCCGCCCGGCCCCGCGCAGGATCTGCGGGGGCTGCGGCCCTGTGCGCAGGTCGTGCGCGGGGATGGAGGTCAGGCCCGCTCGGTGGTGATGCGCGGAACGAGGATCTCGTCCTCGAGCGCGTGGTGCAGGTGGAGGTCGCGCTCCAGCGTCTCGATGCCGCGCCACAGGTCCCGCCAGAGCCTGCACGCGAAGGACGGCACCGCGTAGTTGCCGGTGTGCGTGCGGAGGCGGGCCAGCGCGGCGTTCACGCGCTCGTGGTCGGCGAGCATGCCCTGCACCGGGCCCACCGCCGGCAGCGGGTCGCCGGAGAGGATCCAGGGGAAGAGGATCTGCTCCTCGCGCGCCAGGTGATCCAGGAGCTCGGAGCGCAGGTGCACCAGGGCGTCGTACACGGCGGGCAGGCGCCTCGGCTCCGCGTTGACGTGGCGCTCCACCACCCGCGCGGCGAGGTCGACGAGGCGGTCGAGCTCGGCGGGAAGCGGCGCGTGGTAGCGCTCCAGGATGTGCTCGAGGATCTGCTCCATCCGCACCTGCGCGCGGCGTTCGGTTCCATGGGACTGCGGGTGTGCGGCGAGCATGGGTCACCTCCTGCGAAGACGCTGTTCGACGCGTTGCTGAGCAAGTCGCGCGCCGCGCCCCGCGAGCCTCCTCCGCCTGCGTGACCGAATGCTTGTACCGGGCGGTGAACGATGGAAGCGTGCGCGCCGCACCCGAGAGGGAGGGAGACACACATGGCAGCGAAGAAGGCAGCGAAGAAGGCACAGGCGAAGGCGCAGAAGGTGATGGCGAAGGCGAACGCGAAGAGCGCGAAGGGCGGACCGGCGAAGGCCGGCGCGGCGAAGGCCGGCGCCCGCAAGCTCGCGGCGAAGGTGAAGCGGGTCGTGAAGCGGAAGGCCGCGCCGATCCCGAAGGGCTTCACCACGGTCACGCCGCACCTCGTGGTGAACGGCGCCGCGGAGGCGATCGAGCTCTACAAGAAGGCCTTCGGCGCGAAGGAGAAGAACCGCATGCCGGGTCCGGACGGCCGCCTGATGCACGCGGAGATCCAGATCGGCGACGCGCGGCTGATGCTCTCGGACGAGTTCCCCGGCGGCAGCTCGAAGAACCCGAAGGCGCTCGGCGGCACCCACAGCAGCGTCATGCTCTACGTGAAGAAGGTGGACGCGGTGTTCGAGCAGGCGGTGAAGGCCGGCTTCACCGTGACCATGCCGGTCGCGGACATGTTCTGGGGCGACCGCTACGGGCAGCTCGTCGATCCGTTCGGCCACTCCTGGGCCATCGCCACGCACATCGAGGACGTGACGCCGAAGCAGATGGCGAAGCGGATGGCCGCGCAGGCCCCCGCCGCCTAGAAGTTGATGGGCACGTCGAGCTGCACCACGCGGTAGCTCTGGGCATCCATGGGGTCGTCGAGCCCCAGGGTGAACGAGAGACCGGGCCGCAGGGTGACCCCGCCGACCTTGAAGTGTCCGCGGGGCCCTGCGGCCAGCGTGAGCGTGTCGCGCAGCGCCGGGTTGGCCTCCACCGCGACCGGCGTGGAGAGCCAACGCTGGTACCTCAGCTCCGCGCCCACCGAGAGCTGCGGGACGATGAAGGCGCCCACGTGAAGCCCGCTGGTGAAGTTGGTCCGGGACGAATCCGCCTGGACCGCCTCGCCGCGCACCCGGGTGAGCTGCAGCACCGTGGCCTCCGCCTGGACGCTGAAGCGGCCCTTGATCCACGAGAAGCCCACGCCGGGGAACACGGTGAAGTCGTTCACCGCGAACATGGCGTTGTCCATCGCCGAGCGCGCGAGGATGCCAGACCGGGAGGCCCTCGCCTGCGCCGCGTCCGGGGTGTCGCCGCCGCCCATGCCCACCGGCACCGTCAGCCCGAGGAAGAACGCGAGCCGCATCTCCGGGTTGAGCTGGAGCTGGTACGTCCCGCCCACCACCGGGTTGATGAACGAGGTGCCGTCGTCGCCGAGGGTGTCGTGGACCACGCCGAGCCGCACCATGGGCGCGAACTGCGGGGTCACCCGGTAGGACGCGAGCAGCAGGCTCGCCACCGTGACCGCGTCCTCGGCGCCGGGCTCGTAGAAGGCGACCGAGGTGTCCGTGCGCACCACGTTCAGCGCGGCCGACGGGCGAAGCTGCCAGGGCACCGAGTACTGGGCCACCGCCGCCGGCGCGGCGAGCAGGGTCACGACGAAGAGCGAACGAAGCATCGGGGTCATGGGGGTCCTGTGGTTGTTCGGGTGGGGCGAAGCGCAGCCAAGCTGTGATCGCCCGCTCGAAGATGCACGGCGTCCGCAGTCCCTCGTCGCCCGGGACGTCATGAGGTGGACTCAGGGGACCGTGACGTAGACGTAATTGAGGCACATCTCGTCGCCGGTGCCCTCGCCCCAGCGCACCCACTGCGAGGTCGGGTTGTCCCACGCGCAGGTCATCGTCCGGCCGTGGTCCGGCGCGACCTGCAGCGGCTCCTCGAACATGTAGAACTGCTGCCAGTGGAAGTCCCACCGGGGGATGTCCACCAGGCAGGTGCCGGTCTCGGCGACCTCCACCCGTATCCGCTTTCCGAGCTGGTGCATGTGCGGGAGCACGCCCCACACGGTGACGCCGGGGTGCTGGGTGTTCTCGGTGGTGGTGACCTCGTAGTTCGTCGACTGCGGGGGGATGGCGAAGGTCGCGTGCGCCTGCGGGAGGATCTGCGCCAGTTTCGGAACCGGTTGCCGCGCGTACTGGAGTCGCACGCGCGTCCGGTCGGGTTCGGCGCCTCCGGTCGAGGTGTTGTAGTGGACCTGCATCACCAGCACCGCGTCCGGCTCCACGCGGATGCCGGTGCCCTCCGGATACTGCGTCACCGGCGTGCCCGGCACCCAGCCACCCACCACCTGCGGGTTCGCGGTCCCCGGTCCGCCGAAGCACTTCCAGCCTGGCCCCGGGTGCCGTGCGTCCTGCGCCTGCGCGTCGGTCCGCGCGGCCGAGTAGAGGAGCACGTGGTGCACCATGCGGTGCACGCCCGGCACGATGTCGAAGCCGATGACGTCCGCCGGTTGTTCC
Organism: uncultured Myxococcaceae bacterium; assembly: GCA_964502265.1. Taxonomy (GTDB): domain Bacteria; phylum Myxococcota; class Myxococcia; order Myxococcales; family Myxococcaceae; genus JAFAFL01. Next base: position 4,534 of record CAZCWA010000326.1, read on the forward strand.
CGCTGAGGATCGAGGATGAAGCAGTGGTAGTCGTCCGGGCCGCTCGCGGTGGACGGCGTGTAGTCGACGCCCGGATCCAGCGTGTCGCTCACCCACGGCAGCGCAGCCGGCGCGGGCGGCTCGCCCGGTCCGTCCGCCGGATCTCCTTCGGGCGCGCCCGCCGCGGACCAGGCCACGAAGGTGTCGATCTCCGCCTGGGTGAGCAGGCGCTGGTGCTTGTAGGTGCGGCACTCGGGATCCGGCATCCAGGGCGGCATCCGGCGCTGGGCCACCGCGTCCGCCACCCCGAGGTGCATCGCCTTCGCCTGCGCAAAGGTCTCCAGCGGGAACGGCGCCACGCCGCCTTCCAGGTGGCATCCCAGGCACGTCCGCTGGACCACCGGGAGCACGTCGCGGTGCCATGTCGGCCCGGCGGTGCCTGCGTCCGGATCGCCGTTCTGCCCCCCGTCGTGAGCGCTGAGTCCGCCGGCGTCGGGCAGCCCCACGCCCCCGCCGTCCACGTCGACCGGGCCTCCGCCCTCACACGCCGAGAGCGCGATCAGCGCGGTGAACGGCACGAGACACGCGACGAGGTGAAGGGGGGTTTTCGAGCGCATGGGCGGATGATGCCACCGGGCCGGTTCGCCTGCCTGCTCCCCACCGCGAAGGATGTGCGCGGGCCGTTCGCTCCTTGCGCGACGGGCGCCGGTTGACGCAGCGCGTGCGCGAGCGGCCATCACGGTGCGCAAAGGCTGCGGATCCGTCCTCTTCCGAGGAGGACCCGCGGGTGATCCGACCGAGGCCGCGCGCCTTCACGCCCAGGACGCGCCACGGCTGCGCAAAGCCTGCGGGGCCGGTGCGGTCAATGGATGTGCAAGTCCATTGAGAAGGGCCGTTTGGTCCGGGCCATGCACTGGAACGCGCGCAAAGGAGTGCCCCATGCCCCGACTGGTCCCGAAGCTCTTCCTCGCCGCAGCCGTCAGCTCCCTCCTCGTCTCCTGCACCGATCCCGCGCCGCCGCCGCCGCAGCACGCGATGCGGAACAACGTCTCGGACACCGGTGGCTCCGCGCGGGGTGACTTCGGCCCGCCGCAGGGGGAGCCCATCCGCGCCATCCTCACCGACGCGCCCGAGGTCCCGCCGCCGACCCACCGCAACTACCCGGCGAAGGTGATCGTGGAGCTCGAGGTCGTCGAGACCGAGATGGAGATCGCCGACGGCACGACCTACATGTTCTGGACCTTCGGCGGGAAGGTGCCGGGCAAGTTCATCCGCGTGCGCCAGGGCGACACGGTGGAGTTCCACCTGCTCAACCACCCGTCGAGCAAGATGCCGCACAACATCGACCTGCACGCGGTGACCGGCCCGGGCGGCGGCGCCGAGGCGACGCTCACGATCCCCGGCCACGAGTCGGTCTTCACCTTCGCCGCGCTGAACCCCGGCCTCTACGTCTACCACTGCGCCACGGCGCCGGTGGGGCTGCACATCGGGAACGGGATGTACGGGCTGATCCTGGTAGAGCCGAAGGAAGGGATGCCGGCGGTGGACAAGGAGTTCTACGTGATGCAGGGTGATTTCTACACCCGCGGCGCTCACGGCGAGAAGGGTCACCAGCCCTTCGATTTCCAGAAGGCGGTTTCCGAGGCAGCGGATTATGTGGTCTTCAACGGCTCCACCACGGCGCTTACGGGCG
>CAZCWA010000327.1:0-6199 GCA_964502265.1 uncultured Myxococcaceae bacterium
ATCACCTCCGGCCAGCGGTGCCGGCGCGCGAAGGTGCGGCCCTTCTTCGAGAACGTGGCCCGCGCGGAAGGCTGCGAGACCGCCTCCACCGCACGAACGAAGGAGGGGGCGTCGGTGAAGGTGACGCCGCCGCCGCTTCGGCGGACCTGGCCCTCGAGAACTTCGGAGTGACCGTTGGCCACCAGCGGCGCGCCCGCGGCGAACGCCTCCAGCGCGAGCAGGGACAGGCTCTCGTACCTCGAGGGCGCCACCACGGCGGCGGCGCCGCAGAGCGCGTCCCACTTCGCCTGCTCGCTCACGCGGCCCACGTAGCGCACGCCCTCGCCCGAGAGCTTCATCGCCTGCCCACCCGCGAAGACCAGGTCCGGCGCGTCGTGCGGCCGGGCGCGGCGCAGGGCGCGGTAGCCCTCCAGCAGCTCGCCGATGCCCTTGCCGGGCTCGATGCGGCCCACGTAGAGCAGGTAGTCGCGATCGGCGGGCAGGCCGTGCTCGCGGCGGAAGCGGGCGGGGTCTCCGGGCAAAGGCTCCACGCCCACGCCCACCACCCGGCTGCGCGCGGCGCGGGGGAAGCGGCGGCGGATGAGCGCCTCCTCCTCCTTCGTGTTGCACAGGAGCGCGCGGGTCCGCTCGAAGGGCTCGGCGTAGGCGTGGAAGGCGAAGGGCGGCTCGTCGTGCGCGGTGGGCACGAGCAGGCTCTTGCCGGCCACCAGCGGCAGGCCCCACACCGTGGGCGCGTAGAGGTAGGTGAAGAAGACGAACGCGTCGTAGTCGCCGCTGTGCTCGGAGAGGTGGCGCAGAAGGCGGGGCGAAAGCGGGCCCTGCTCGGCGATCCAGTGCTCCTCGTGCTGCCGGTCCTGAGGGATGCCGAAGCGGCGGCGGGAGAGCGCGTTGAACCACCGCATCTCGCGCGCGCGCACGGTGGGGAAGCGCAGCACCCGCGCCGCGCCGTGACGCGACTCGCCCGGCTCGAAGTGGTTCTCCCAGGTGAGGTGATCCTTCGCGCAGGTGGTGAGGACCGTGACGTCCCACTCGGCCGCCAGCCGCTCGGCGATCATCTCCGCGTGCTTCTCCGCGCCGCCGGTGACCTCGCCGTACCGCTGCACCACCACCGCCAGCGGGCGCTTTCCCTTCGACGCCGGCCGCTTCTTCTTCGCAGGACGTGGGGCGCCCGGACGTTCGACCACGCCCGACAGCGCCTCGCGCAGCCCCGCCTCGGCCGCGTCCGCAGAGAAGGCCGCAAGCCGCTTGCGTTGCCCGCGCACGACCTTCTTCAGGAGCTTGTCGTCCGCCCACAGCGCGTTCACCAGCTCGGCGAGGAAGGCGAAGCTCTTCTCGGTGAAGGCGATGCCCGCGCCGCCCAGCGTCTCCGGCACCGCGGCGGCGGCGTAGGCGAGCACCGGCAGCTCCGCGGCCATCGCCTCCACCAGCGGAACGCCGAAGCCCTCGTGCTCGCTCATGGAGACGAACGCATCCGCCGACCGGTAGGCGGCGACGAGGCCCGCGTGGTCCACCTTGCCGAGGAACTGCACACCCCGCAGGCCCTTCGCCTTCTGGCGGAGCTGCCGGAAGTAGCGGCCCCCCGGCTCGTAACCGCCGACCAGCAAGAGCCGCGCGTCGGGGCGCAGGCGCAGAAGCTCCTCGTGCAGCGCGAGCAGGTCCTCGAAACGCTTGTGCGGCACCACCCGGCTGACCGAGACGAGGGCCGGTCCGCCGCGGCGCCAGGCCCTCAGCCGCTCCGGATCCGAGGCATCGACCGTGAACCGCTCCGGCTCCACGAAGAGCGGCACCACCCGGACGTTGCGGCCGCCCGCCACCCGCAGCTCCTCGGCGTTGTAATGGGAGACGCCGATGCAGACGTCCATCTGCGGGGCCAGCGCGGCGAGCTGCGCGCGGCCGCCCACCAGCGCCTCCTCGAGCGGCGTGTCCGCGTAGAAGCGCGCCGGGGTGACGTTGTGGAAGACGAGGCCCCGGCGGCAGGGAAGGTGGAGCATCCGGCCCGCCAGCGGCGAGGCGATCCCGTGGTGGTAGAGCACGAGGTCGTCCGGCGCAGGCCGCAGCGCGCTCGCGGGGAGGGCCAGCGAGGAGAGCCCGGGGGCGACCTCGTCCGCGTAGATCTCCCCCCAGTGCCCGAGCCGGCGCAGGAGCATGGCCAGGTGCAGCGCGGCCTGGCCTGTCGCGTCGCCGGGGACGAAGGAGGGGATGAGCTGGTGGACGGCCATGGCGGGTACGGGGAAGCTGCCGCGGCCCTATCACACGCACTGCGAGGTGTGATCAGCCGTGCGCGGAGCGGCGCGTAGTCTCCTCGGCCAGGTCCTCCGGGTGGGGCAGGCGGGGGAAGGGAACGATGGTCGCGGAGGAGCCCTGAAGGCCCCGGGTGAGCCAGCCGCCCCGATGCGGGGTGAGCAGGGCCCAGGTGGTGATCCATCCGGTGACGACCAGCGAGTAGAGCCCCCAGGGCAGCGCCCAGAACGCGACCTTGCCACCGCGCGCGGCGAGGGTGATCGCGGCCATGGGGACGGCCGAGAAGAGCGAGAGCGCGGCGAGCCAGAGCAGCGCTTCCGGGCGCAGCAACGCGAAGGCGCCGAGCGTGGGGACGAAGAGGATCGCCGAGAGCAGCATCCGGAACACCGACCAGGTGAAGAGGACCTGCAGGCCCCTGCGCGTGCCGCCGTCGGCCGTGCGCCCGCGGTAGACGAACCGGGCGAGGACGAGCGACTCACGCACGTTGCTGCGTCCCCAGCGCAGGAACATCCGGCAGAGCTGGCGCGGGCCCTCGGGGACCTGGGTGAGGACGATCGCGTCGGACTGGTAGCGCACGGTGGCGCCTTCGCGCAGCAGGAGGTTGGTCATCGCGCGGTCCTCGCCGATGGTCGCGGGCAGGCCGAAGAACGTCTGCTCCAGCCACTCGTCGAGCACCTTCGACAGGAGATCGGCGCGGTAGGCGGAGAGCGCGCCCGGCGTGCACATCACCGCGCCGGTCTCGGACTCGCCCGCGCGCATGAAGTCGAACGCGGTGGTGAAGGCGGCGTCGAGCATCTTCGGCAGCGCGCCCGCGTGGCGGTTGAGCACCCGCACGTTGCCGGCCACCGCGCCGCACAGCGGGTCGGCGAGGAAGGGCGCCACCATCCGGCGCAGCGTGTCGGGCAGCACCTCGGAGTCCGAGTCCACCGTGATCAGGATCTCGCCCTTCGCGCGGCGGAACCCCAGCTCCAGCGCGCGGCGCTTGCCGCCGTTGGCCGGCATCCTCAAGGCGAGGACGCGGTCGCCCAATTCGCGCTCGGCCCTCCGGATCCACATCCAGGTGTCGTCGGCGCTGCCGTCGTCCACCGCGATGAGCTGAAGCCGATCGCGCGGGTAGTCGCTGGCGGCGAGGCTTCGGAGCGTGGAGAGCACCTGGCGGCCCTCGTTGTAGGCCGGCACCACCACGGTCAACGTCGGCAGCTTCGCATCCTCCACGTCCGGCGAGGGGCGGTAACGCGCCACCAGCAGCACCCGGTACGCGCCCACCGCGGTGGTGAGCAGCGCCACCATTTGAGCGGAGAGCATCAGCCATCCGGGCACGCCGCCGAGCGCCCCGCCGCCCGCGCGCACGCCGGGCACGAGGCCCAGGGTGAGGGCGAGCAAAGCGAGCTGGACGAGCAGCACCAGCGACAGCGCGGCAAAGAGGCGGGGACCGGGGCGAAGGGTTGTATTGGGCAAGGTGTGACCTCCGGGCCGGCCACCTGTGCAAGGGCCAAACCGGGGCGGCCTCCCGAGGGAGCAGGGGCTTCGGAAGGCCGCGGATCGGGGAGGGTTTCCCTGCAACCGTGCAAGCCTCACCGGAGGGGCAGGGAATTTTTCCCTGTTCAACAGACGGAGCAGGCGCCCATACGATCGGATCCGGATGTCGACGACGGACGTGAAGAGCCGCCCGCCGCGGGTGCTCGTGGTGGACGACGAGCCCGCGATGCAGGAGGTGCTGGCTGCCCGCCTGGGCCGCTGGGGCTACGAGGTGCAGACCGCGGCGTCGGTCTCGTCCGCCCGCGAGCGCGCCGCCCTCTTCCGCCCGGACGTGGTGGTCTCGGATCTGGTCCTCCCCGACGCCACCGGGCTCGACCTGCTGGAGCAGCTCCGCGCCGAGGACGCGCGCCGGACCGTGCTGCTCATCACCGCCTACGGGACCATCGACACCGCGGTCCGCGCGATCAAGGCGGGGGCCTGTCACTTCCTCACCAAGCCCATCGACTACAGCGTGCTGCGCGAGCACCTCGAGGCCGCGCCGCTGCTCGACGAACAGCAGGCCCCGCCCTCCCGTTCTGTGAAGGAACCCGCGCATCCGGAGATCCCCTCCTGGCGGGGGATGGTGGGGGAGAGCCCGGCGCTGCGCCGGATGCAGGAGCAGGTGCGGGCGGCGGCGGCCAGCGACGCGCCGGTGCTGATCGTGGGCGAGAGCGGCACCGGGAAGGAGCTGGTGGCGCGGACCATCGTGGCGCTCTCCGGGCGGGCGGAGCGGCCGTACGTGACCGTCAACGCGGCCGCGCTGCCCGAGACCCTGGTGGAGAGCGAGCTGTTCGGCGTGGAGAAGGGCGCCTTCACCGGCGCCGACCGGGTGCGCGCGGGATTGTTCGAGCAGGCCAACGGCGGCTCGCTCTTCCTCGACGAGATCACCGAGATGCCGATGGCGCTGCAGCCCAAGCTCCTGCGCGCGCTGGAGGACGGGAAGGTGCGCAGGCTCGGCGGCGGCACCGAGCTCGCCTTCGACGTCCGGGTCCTCGCCGCCACCAACCGCAACCCCACGGTGGCGGTGGAGCAGGGCAGGCTGCGGCACGACCTCGTCTACCGGCTCGACGTGCTGCGGATCGACGTGCCCCCCTTGCGCGAGCGGCGCGAGGACCTCCCCCCGCTCGCCGCGCACTTCCTCGCCGACTGCGCGCGCCGCTACGGAAGACAGGCCCCGAGGCTTTCGCCCGATGCGAAAGAGGCCCTCGCCGCGCACCGGTGGCCGGGCAACGTGCGCGAGCTTCGCAACGTCGTCGAACGCGCCTACGTCTCCTTCATGGCCGGCGCATCGGAAGGCGGGGAGGGTGCCCTGCTGCGCGCCGATCACCTCGGGCTCACTGCGTCCGGGACGGCGCCTTCGGCAGGCAGCGAGAGAGCGCCATCGGTCCCGTCCCCGCACGGCATCGCCATCCCCGCGGGCCGCACGCTGGCGGAGGCGGAGCGGATCCTCATCCTCGAGACGCTCAAGCGGACGGGGAACAACAAGGCCGAGGCGGCGCGGCAGCTCGGGCTCGACGTGAAGACCATCCGCAACAAGCTGAAGGTCTTCGACGACGGGAGCGCGGCGTGAGGTTGTCGCGGACCTTCGGCCTGGGCGCGGCGCTGGCGGTGCTCCCGCTGGTGGCGGCGCTGGCCTTCACCGTGGACAGGCTGCAGGAGCTGGCCTCTCGCAGCGAGCGGCTGATGCTGCGTCAGCTCACCGCGGTGCGCCTGGGGACGGGGGTGGCCACCCGGCTCGACCGGCTCTCGGAGAACCTGAGCAAGCACGCGGTCAGCCGCGACGCCGGCTACGCGCAGAAGGCCGAGGAGGTGACGGCGGCAATCGACGGCGAGGTCGCGGCGCTGGCCTCGGCCGAGCTGGGCGGCGGCGAGAACGCGAAGCTGGCCGGGTTCGTGGCGCAGTGGCGGCGCTACCGGAGCCGGGCGGTGGAGCCGGGGTCGGGAGACGTGGCGGAGGTGGAAGCGCTGGCCCACGCCGCGCGCGAGCTGCTCGCCTCGGCGCACGTCGAAGCGGAGGCGGACGTGGCGCGGGCGGCGGAGGCCCGCGAGGCGGCCCGGAGCGCGGCGGTGACCGCGACCCTGGTGGCGCTGGTCTCCTCGGTGGCGGTGCTCCTGTGGGTGACGCGCAGCCTGCGGCGCCGGCTCAACGCGTTCGTGGATGCGACGACAGCGGTGGGGCGTGGCGCCTTCTCGGCACAGCTCGCCTTCGGCGGGGACGACGAGCTGGGGCGGGTGGCGGACGCCTTCAACCGGATGGTGAGCGCGCTCGATCAGCTCGAGAAGATGAAGGCGGACTTCCTCTCCAGCATCAGCCACGAGCTGCGCACCCCGCTGGTGGCGATGGTGGAGACCAACGAGGCCCTGCTCGACGACGTGGCAGGCCCGCTCACCGCGCAGCAGCGGCGGATGATCACCCTCAACGCGGGCGCGGCGCGCAGGC
>CAZCWA010000328.1:0-6194 GCA_964502265.1 uncultured Myxococcaceae bacterium
GCAGCAACCAGTCGTCCATCTGGAACGGGCGGTGGAACCACATCGCGTGGTCGATGCTCGCGAGCTTCACCTCGCCGGTGAACCAGCTCCGCCCGTGCGGGTAGAGCGCCACCGCGATGAGGTTGAAGTCCGACGCGTACGCGAGCAGGTAGCGGTGAAGCGCCGGATCCTGCGGCAGCGCGCCGTTGGCGCGGACCCACCACATCCCCTGCGGCGGCCGCTTGTCCGGGCGCATCGGGTGGATCGGATCCACCGGCCGGATCTCGATCGGCGACTCGGCGGTGAAGCGCTCTCGCAGCGGCGAAGGCATCATGTCCGCGTAGCGCCGGGCGAGCTCGACCTGCGACGGCAGCCCCTCGGGACCGGGCACCTCGGGCATCTCGTCCTGATGGTCGAAGCCCTCCTCCTGCACCTGGAAGGACGCCGCCATGGTGAAGATGGCCTCGCCGTTCTGGATCGCGGAGACCCGCCGGGTGGTGAACGACCGCCCATCCCGGATGCGGTCCACGTCGTAGACGATGGGGCGATCCACGCGGCCGGGAAGCAGGAAGTAGCCGTGGAACGAGTGCACCACCCGCCCGCCGTCCACGGTCTTGGCCGCGGCGGAGAGCGCCTGCCCGAGCACCTGCCCGCCGAAGACCTGTCCCCAGCCCAGATCCTGGCTCTCGCCCCGGTAGAGGTTCTCCTCGATCTTCTCGAGCGAAAGCTGCCGCACCAACTCTTCCAGCACACGGGACATGGCCGCCGCCGTACCACAAGGGGCACGATCGCGGAGGGCGCTCTGCCGCCGCACCTTCTGCTAAGTGAGCGGCATGGCACTCACCGACGACTTCGCCTCCGCCCAGGAGCGCGTGAAGACGCTGAAGACCCGCCCTTCCAACGAGACGCTGCTCGAGCTCTACGGCCTCTTCAAGCAGGCCACCGAGGGCGACGTGCAGGGCAAGCGCCCCGGCATGCTGGACCTCAAGGGCCGCGCCAAGTTCGACGCCTGGACCGGCCGCAAGGGCCTCTCGCGCGAGGCCGCCATGCAGCAGTACACCGCGCTGGTGGACCGGCTCCTCCACGCACAGGGCTGAAGCCTCGGCAGGTCATGTCGGACGCCGTTCGCCGCGCGATCATCCACGTCGACATGGACGCGTTCTACGCGTCGGTGGAGCAGCGCGACCGCCCCGAGCTTCGCGGCAAGCCGGTGATCGTCGGCGGTCATCCCACCCGCGGCGTCGTGACCGCGGCCTCCTACGAGGTCCGCCCCTTCGGCGTGCGCAGCGCCATGCCGATGTCGCGCGCGGTGAAGCTGGCCCCGCAGGCCATCGTGGTGCCGCCGCGCTTCTCCGCCTACGCCGAGGCCAGCGAGCACGTCTTCTCCATCTTCGAGCGCTACACGCCCCTCATCGAGCCGCTCTCACTCGACGAGGCCTTCCTCGACGTCACCGGTTCGCAGACCCTCTTCGGCGCGCCATGGGAGATCGCGCGCCGCATCCGGGAGCAGATCGCGGGAGAGGTCCGCTTGCCCGCCTCGGCGGGGATCGCTTCGGTGAAGTTCGTGGCGAAGATCGCCTCCGATCACGCCAAGCCCAACGGCCAGTTCGAGGTGCGCGCCGAGGAGACGGTCCCCTTTCTCGCGGGCCTCCCCGTCTCCCGGCTGGGGGGCGTGGGGCCGAAGCTGGAGGAGGCGTTGCGGCGGTACGCGCTGCGCAAGGTCGGTGACGTGGCGGCGCGCGACGTGCGCTGGCTCGAGGATCGCTTCGGGCCCACCGGAAGGCACCTGTGGGAGCTCGCACACGGGCTCGACGACCGGGCGGTGGTCCCCGATCGCGAGGCGAAGAGCATCGGCGCGGAGGACACCTTCGAGGAGGACCTGGTCGGCCTCGAGGTCCTTCGCCCCCACGTCCACGCCCAGGCGCTGCGGGTGGGCAGGAGGCTCCGGAAGGCCGGCGTGAAGACGCGCGTGGTCCAGCTCAAGGTGAAGTACGGCGACTTCGAATTGGTGACCCGGCGCCAGACGCTCGACGTGCCCACCGACGACGGCCAGACCCTCTACCGCGCGGCGATCTCCCTCTTCGAGCGGGTGGACCTCGGGCGCTCCGTCCGGCTCACGGGCGTGTCGGCCCAGGAGCTCGCGGAGGGCGGCGCCCCGGTGAAGCGGCAGCTCGGGCTGTTCGAATCGGCGGATCCTCCGGCGCCCGCCCGCTCCGAGAAGCTGAACGCCGCGCTGGACCGGATCACCGCCCGCTTCGGCGCGAGCGCGGTGACCACGGCGGACCTTGCAGGCCTGGCTGTCCGCGCCCTCGAAGACGAAGAGGAGGACGAGGCCCGCCGCAAGGCAGGCGCGGCGGTGTTCGACGTGTCGGGCGAGGCGCTGCGGCGGAAGGCGTGAGCTACGCCTGCTCCTCGGCGCTGTCCTGCTCCTGCGCGCTGGAATCCGAATCCGAGTCGGCGTCGGAGTCGGAGTCGGAATCCGCGTCGGAGTCGTCCTCCGCGGCACCTTCCTCGCCAGAGTCGGCGCGGGCACCGTTGGCCTCGCCCTTCTCCCCGCGGCTCCTGCGGCGGCGGCGGCGCTTCTTGCGCGGCCCGTCTGCGTCGGCGGCGGGCTGCGGCGCGCTGCCGCGCTTCCACGCCTCGAGCTGTTCGGTGAACTCGCCGGTCGCCTCCACCCAGATCTCGAAGATGGTGAGCGACTCGTTGAAGAGCGGGTGCCGGCGGAACTGGTTCAGCGATCCCCGGCGGCGGCGCTGTCCGGACAGCGTGCGCTGCGCGGCGAGGATCATCCGGCAGCGCTCGGCGATCCGGCGCGGCAGGCGGGCGTTCTTCACCAGGTCCGAGAGCAGCTCCTCGATCGCCTGGGCCACCGAAGGCGGACGACCCTCCTCCTCCTCGGGGACCGGCGCGTCGTTGGCGATGGGCAGGAGGATGGCCGCGAGCAGCACCGCGTCCTCGAGCGGCTCGCCCTCGATCACCCTCCGGTCGAGCGCGCGGGTGAAGGCGTAGAAGCGCTCCTCGTTCTCGCGCCCGAGCCGCTGCAGGTACTCGTGCACGGGCGGGAGGAGGATGCGCAGGGCGTCCAGCGCCGCGACGAGCCGGAGGCTGCCGGTGGCGTTGCCGCCGCGGATGAGGCGGAAGGTCTCCTCGAGCAGCCGCGCCTGGGCGCAGCGCGTGAGCTCTTCGACCGTGCCCTCCATCGCCGCGTACGTCCGCGATTCGATGTCCAGGCCGAGCTTGGACGCGAAGCGGACGGCGCGGAGGATCCGCACCGGGTCCTCGCGCATCCGGACCTCTGGATTGCCGATGGTCCGGATGTAGCGGAGGTCGAGGTCCCGCCGGCCGCGGACGTAGTCGATCACCTGGCCGGAGAACATGTCGTAGAAGAGCCCGTTGACCGTGAAGTCGCGGCGCCGCGCGTCCTCTTCTGCGCTGCCGAACACGTTGTCGTGCGTGATGAGCAGGTCCTCGTCGGTCGCGTCGACGGCGTCTGCCTTGCCGTTCTCTTCCTCGCCTGCCACGCCGTTCGTGTGGCCGTCACCGTCCGCGCCGTTCCCCTCGTGCGCGTCCTCGTGCATCAGCTCCGTGGGGTTCGCGCGGAAGGTGGAGACCTCGATGATCTTCCCGCCCTTGAAGTAGACGTGCGCGAGCCGGAAGCGGCGGCCGATGAGGCGGCAGTTCCGGAAGATGTTCCGCACCTCGTTGGGGGTGGCGGAGGTCGCGATGTCGAAGTCCTTCGGCTCGCGGCCCAGCAGCAGGTCCCGCACGCAGCCGCCCACGAAGTAGGCCTCGTGGCCGTACTGCTTCAGCCGGTAGACGACCTTCGCCGCGTCCGGATCGAGCCGGGCGGGATCGATCTGCGCGACCTCCGGCGGCGCGGTCTGTACCAGCGGGAGCTCACCGGAGGTGCTGCCCCGCGGCGAGGCCCCCTTCGCTTCCTCGCCCTGAATCGAATCAACGGCGGCCTCGACGGGCTGCACGGTGGCGCCCGAAGGCTCGCTGTCTGAATGCTGCATCGGCGACTGCTCCTGTTGCCCGCTCCGCGACGCCGTCCGGCACTGAGGTCCGGTTCCCGCCCGCGATCTCGGGGGCGGTGGCGCCGCAGGCCGGCGGCTCTGCGAGGTTCCTGAAGTCCAACGTTCTGTCGCGGCGGCTCTATACCGGATCCCCGCGCGGCCGACAGCCCCCCGTCGTCCTCCGCGCCACCTGAAAGGCCCCCGCTTGCCTACCTGCCCTTCGAGTGCCGCGGCTTCGCGTCGTCGATCAGCGCGAGGTAGTCGACCACCTTGGGCGGCGGCGGCGGCGGCGTGGTTCCGAGCGCGGCGACCCGCTTGGTGATCGCCCGCAGGATGTCCGGCATGGGCCGCATCGTCTGCAGCAGCGCCTCCGGCCCGTCCAACGCCTGCGCCAGCGAGTGGGCCACCCGCTGCACCGGCAGCCCGCGCCGGAGCAGATCCTGGAACGAGTTCGAGAGCGTGAGCAGGTTGTAGCCGGCGGTCTGGATCATCTCGAGCGCCACGCGGATGACCTGCGGCGCGGTGAGGTGGTTGTCCCCCATCAGCACCAGCGCGGCCTGGAAGTAGTTGAAGACCGGCACCACCCGGTGTCCGTAGCGCGCGAAGTACGACGGCGGGGTCATCCGGTCGAGGTGGATGAAGATCCGCCGCACCGGGTCGGCGGGACCAATCTTCTTCCACGTGCTGAGGATCCGCTTCTGATCGTCCGGGTAGACCTCTGCCGCCTCCAGCACCTTGCGCAGCACGCGCTCGTCCACGCGCCCCGCCAGCAGATCCGCATAGAGCGAGTAGATGAACGCGTCCGCCTCCGCGTCGTCGCCGAAGAGCACCTCCTCGGCCTCGAGCGGCGCCTTCAGCCGCGACTCGAGCAGCGCCGGCAGCTTGTAGCCCACCTGCCCGCGCATCGCCTTGAAGCGGCCCCGCAGCAGGTTGCGCACGTTGTCCTTCAGCACCAGCTCGTCGAACTCCACCCCGTCGAGTTGCAGCTTCTCCTCCAGCACCGCGCGCATCTGGGTGGGGCTGCCGGAGATGATGCAGAGCTGGGTGTCGCCCGGCGCGCGCAGCTCGCGGATGAGCGCGGCCGCTCCGGGGACCGCGACCTTCTCGTGTGCCTTCTGCAGCGCGGTGGTGACGAGCTGCCGGAAGGTGTCGAAGTCGGTGCGCAGGTACGTCTTGTCCAGGTCCCAGCGGTAGATGCGCCTCGGTGGCCTGGGGTCGATCCGGTCCGGCAGGCTCACCTGGGCAGGCCCTGCTGGATCTGCTGGCTGAGGTCGCTGGCCACGGCCTTCGCCGCCACCTTCCCCGCATTGCCGATGGCGCGCGCCTTCGAGCGGCCGTGCGCCTTGATGAAGATCCGGTCGAACCCGAGCACCGGCGCGCCGCCGTACTGCTCCCAGTCCACCACCGACTTCAGCTTCTCGATGCCCGGCGCCAGAAGCCCCAGCCCCGCCTTCAGCCGCAGGCTCTCCTTCGAGGCATTCCGGGCCAACTCCACCGCGGTCTCCGCCACGCCCTCCAGCATCTTCAGCACCACGTTGCCGACGAAGCCGTCGCACACCACCACGTCCGCGGTGCCGCGCGGAATGTCCACGCCCTCCACGTTGCCGATGAAGTTCAGCGCCTCCATCCGGCTCAGCCGCGCGTGCGCCTCCACCACCCGGGCGGGCCCCTTGTTCGGCTCGGTCCCGTTGGAGAGCAGCGCCACCGCCGGGCGCTCGTTCTTCGAGATGATCCGCGCGTAGGCCGACCCCATCACCGCGAAGGCCACCAGCTCCTCCGCCGAGGCGTCCACGGTGGCGCCCACGTCCAGCATCAGCGCGAACGGGTCGTGCTTCTCGCCGCGCGTCTGCCGGGTCGGATACACCGAGCACAGCGCGGCCCGCCGGATGCCGGGCAGCAGGTTGAACGAGCGCGCGCAGGCGAGGATCCCGGCCCCTGTGTTGCCGGCGGAGACCAGCGCGTCGGCCTCCCCCTGGAGCACCAGCTTCGCCGCCACCACGATCGAGGCGTCGGGCTTCTGGAGGATCGCCTCGCCGGGCTTGTCGTTCATCGCCACGAAGTCCGGCGCGTGGTGCACCGCGATGCGCTCGCCGTTGTAGCGGGTCTTCGAGAGCACCTCCTCGATCTGGTTCCCGTCGCCGACGAGCAACGCGTGGATGTGCGGCGTGGTGAGCGTCAGCTCGGCGGCGCCCTTCACCA
>CAZCWA010000329.1:0-2551 GCA_964502265.1 uncultured Myxococcaceae bacterium
CGGACAAGGCGCTCAGCCGCGCGGAGACGGACAAGCTCGAGGAGTACGTGAAGGGGATGGGCGCGAAGGGACTTGGGCGCGCCAAGGTGGGCGAGGGCGGGGAGTGGACGCAGTCGCCGTTCGCGAAGACCGTCTCGAAGGAGCTGCGCGAGGCGATCAACGCCGCGTGCGGCGCGAAGACCGGGGACCTCATCCTCTTCCAGTTCGGCCGCGAGTCGATGGTGCACACGGTGATGGCCAACCTCCGCGTGCACGTGGCGAAGAAGCTGGGGCTGATCCCCGAGTACGGCTCGGGCGGGCAGTGGAAGTTCCTCTGGGTCGTGAACCCGCCGCTCTTCGAGTACGACGAGGAGACGAACACGTGGGCCGCGGCGCACCACGCCTTCACCCGGCCGCACGACGAGTCGCTGCCCTTCCTGCAGACGGACCCGGGCAAGGTGAAGTGCTACCGCTACGACGTGGTGCTCAACGGCTTCGAGATCGGCGGCGGCTCCATCCGGCTGCACGATCCGAAGGTGCAGTCGCAGGTGTTCACCGCGCTGGGCATCTCGGAGGAGGACGCGCGGCAGAAGTTCGGCTTCCTGCTCGACGCGCTGAAGTTCGGCGCGCCGCCGCACGGTGGCATCGCGCTGGGCATGGACCGGCTGGTGATGCTGCTCACCGGCGCCGAGTCCCTGCGTGACGTGGTGGCCTTCCCCAAGACGCAGAAGGGGACGGATCTGATGACCGGCGCGCCCGGCGAGGTGGACGAGCGGCAGCTCCGGGACGTGCACGTGAAGACATCGGTGCCGGCGAAGGAGTAGCCACACGCGCCGCAAGCGGGGGAGAACGCGGGTCATGAACATGCCGCCGACGCCTGGACCCGTGGAGACGCCGCCGCGGCCCGCGTACCCGCTCACGCTCCGGTTCATCAAGTGACCGCGCCGCAGTTCGACCTCATCGTCATCGGCGGCGGGGTCAACGGAACGGGGATCGCCCGGGACGCGGCCATGCGCGGCATCCGGACGCTGCTGCTGGAGAAGAAGGACGTCGCCTCCGGTGCGTCCGGCGCGAACTCGGGGATGATCCACGGCGGCGTGCGCTACCTCCGGCACGATCGCAAGGTGACCGAGCTCGCCTGCATCGACTCGGGCTACATCCAGCGGATCGTCCCGCACCTGCTCTTCCGCATCCCGTTCATCATGCCGATGACCGCGGAGGACGTGGCGCACCCCACCTTCACCGAGCGCTTCCTGCACTACGGCGCGCAGGTGTACCTCGGCGTCTACGACCTCTATCAGCCGTACAAGCGCGGCAAGCCCTCCACGCACCTCACGCCGGAGGAGGTCTACGAGCTCGAGCCCGGGTTGAGGCGAAACCTCATCGGTGCGGTCACGCTGGACGAGTGGGGCATCGATCCGTGGCGGCTGTGCGCATTGAACGCGCTCTCGGCGAAGCAGCACGGCGCGACCTTCCTCACCTACACCCGCGTGCACGGCTTCACGCGCGGCGCGGACGGGGCGGTGAACGGGGTGCAGGTCCGCGACGACAGGACGGGCGGCCACGCGACGTACACCGGGAAGCTGGTGATCAACGTGGCCGGCGCGTGGGCCCCGAAGGTCGCGGCGATGGCGGGGGCCACGGTGAAGATGCGGCCGGGGAAGGGCGTGCACCTCACGCTCGACCGGCGGCTGTCCAACTACGGCGTCATCACCAACGCGGTGGATGGCCGGCAGATCTTCGTCATGCCGCACGAGCAGACCTCGATCATCGGCACCACGGACGACGACTACTACGGTGACCCGGACGATCTGAAGGTGACGCAGGACGAGGTCGAGTACCTGCTCGATGGGATTGCCCACGCGGTGCCGGGGATCCGGGAGGCGCGCATCCTCCGCGCCTGGGCGGGGCTTCGGACCACGCTCTACGAGTACGGAACGATGGAGGACGATCTCTCCCGCGAGCACGCGCTCTACGACCACGCGGAGGAGGGCGCGAAGGGCCTGTTCTCGCTCATCGGCGGCAAGCTGGCCTCGTACCGGGTGCAGAGCCAGGAATTCACCGACCACGCGGCCCGGTTGCTCGGCGTCGATCGCGAGTGCCGCACGCACCTCGAGCCATTGCCCGGCGGCGAGCGCTTCCCGGACGTGGGCGAGCTGGCGCGGCGCTACCGGATCCCCGAACCCGTGGTGGGAAGGATGGCGTACCGGCACGGAAGGAACGCGGAGACGATCTGCGAATTGGCGGACGCCCGTCCGGAGCTGCGCGCCACGCTCTGTCGCTGCGAGCAGGTGTCGTACGCGGAGGCCGTCTACTGCATCCGCGAGGAGAACGTGCGGAAGCTCACCGACCTGCGGCGGCGGTGCCGGGTGGGGATGGGGCCTTGCCAGGGCGCACGGTGCGCGGGGGCGGCGGCGGCGCTGTTCGCGCGGGAGCGGGACCTCTCCAACGGTGAGGCGCACGGCGAGCTGCTCGACTTCGTGGGCGCGCGGTTCCGGGGGAAGCGGCCGGTGCTCGGCGGCGAGCAGATGGCGCAGGAGGAGCTCAACCGCGGCAACTACCTGACCGTGGG
>CAZCWA010000329.1:2651-6164 GCA_964502265.1 uncultured Myxococcaceae bacterium
CGGCTGGCGAGGCGGGCGCTGGGAGCCACCGCGCTGTCGTCCGGCGCGATCGACGTGGCCGCGGATCCGGTGGTGCCCGCGGGAGACTGGACCGCGCACCTCGTCTCGCCGATCGAAGCGGCCAGGGCGTGGTCGAGGCTTCGTCCGAATCATCCCTACGCGGTGCTGCGCGAGCGCCTCGACCGGCTGGAGGAGTCCCTTCGCTTCGCCGCGTCCGCGATGCCGGAGCTGCTCGTCCCGCCCATGGAACGCAATGGGCTCTTACCCACGCCGCTGGGGACGGTGAAGCCGTCTGCGATGGGGCAGCGCAACGTGATGGGCGCGGACGTGGCCTCGTTGCCGGAGCAGGTGGCGCTGGTGCACTTCCGCGTGAACCCGACCTTCGATGCGCGGCTCGTCGCGCGCGGGATCGAGGACGCGGCGCGCGCGCTGGGACGGACGGTGCGCGTGACGGTGGTGGAGAGCGGCTTCCTCCGCGAGGTGGAGGACGCGCTGCGCTCACCCTTCGAGCTCGGGGAGCGGATGGACGCGCCCGCGGAGCTGGAGCGGTTGGCGGAAGAGCTTCGTCCGAGGCTCCCTTCGGGCACGGAGGCGGTGCTGCTGCCGCCGGTGCTCGGAAGACGCGTGGAGGATCTCGCGGGTCGGCTCGGGGAGCTGCTGGGCGGCGTGCGGTGCGCGGAGGTCTTGAGCGCATCGCCATCCCTGCCCGGCATCCGGTTGCAGCAGGCGCTGGATGGAGCGCTGACGCGGGAGGGCGTGCGGCTCGATCACGCGGAGGTGCAGTGCGCCGAGCTGAAGCTGGATGCTGAAGCGACGTTCGCGTTCGCCGTGGGCGAGGAGACCGTGCGCCCGCAGGCCGTCGTGCTGGCCACCGGCAAGTACATCGGCGGCGGCATCGCGCGGACGGAGCGCTTCATGGAGACGGTCTTCGACCTCCCGGTGGTGGCCGGCGGACGCAAGGTGACGGACGAGTTCATCGGCAACCTGCTCGGCGAGGTGGTGGTGCAGGAGCACGCGGCGTTCCGGGCCGGCGTCCGCGTGGATGCGTCCTTGAGGCCGCTGCGTTCGGATGGCAGGCCCGTCAACCCACGCCTGTTCGCGGCGGGCTCGGTGATCTGCGGCTACGATCCGGCGACCGACAAGACCGGGCTCGGGGTGGCCATCTTCACCGGATACCTGGCAGGTGAGGCGGCGGCCCACGAGGCCCGGATGAGGGAACCTGCATGAACGTCGTCTTCGTCTCGCCCCACTTCCCGCCCCAGTTCCACCAGTTCTGCAGCGCGTTGAAGGAGCGCGGCGTCACCGTGCTCGGGCTCGGGGACACGCCGGGGCATGAGGTGCCGGGGAACGTGCACGCTTCGCTGAGCGAGTACTTCTACGCGCCCATCGAGCGGTACGACGAGGCCTTGCGCGCGCTCGGGTACTTCACCTGGAAGCACGGGCGCATCGATCGGATCGACTCGCACAACGAGCACTGGCTGGGCCTCGAGGCGCAACTGCGCGAGGACTTCAACGTCCCCGGCCCCCGGCCCGCGCAGATGAACGAGTGGCGCAGCAAGCGCGGGATGGGACGGCTCTTCCGCGAGGCGGGCGTTCGCTATCCGGAGTCGAAGGGGGTGGACACGCCGGACTCGGTGCGCGCGTTCGCGAAGGCGCACGGCTTCCCGATCGTGCTCAAGCCGGACCTGGGCGTGGGCGCCTCGCGGACCTATCGCGCGGACAACGAGGCGTCGCTGGAGTCGCTCCTGCGCGAGCCTCTGCACGGCTACCTGATGCAGCCGTTCATCGCCGGCCGCATCGTCAGCTACGACGGCCTCATCGACGCTTCGGGACGCATCCTCTTCGAGACCGCGCACGTGTACAGCCACGGGGTGATGGACGTGGTGACGAAGGGGCTGGACGTCTCCTTCTACAACTGGCGCGAGATCCCGCCCGGGCTGCGCGAGCTGGGCATCCGCACCGTGAACGCGTTCGGCATCCGCGAGCGCTTCTTTCACGTCGAGTTCTTCGAGCTCCCGGACGGCGGCTACTGGGGCCTCGAGATCAACGTGCGTCCGCCCGGTGGGTTCACGGTGGACATGATGAACTACAGCGCGGACGTGGATCTCTTCCGGCTCTGGGCGCGGATGCTCACCGGCGACCCGCTCGAGGACTTCCGGTACGAGCGCGGCCATCACGTCGCCCACGTGGCGCGCCGGCAGTGGCGTCCCTATCGATATTCGACCGCCCAGCTTCGCGAGCTGCTCGGGGACCGGCTCGTCGTCCACCAGCCCGTTCCCCGCGCGTTCAGCGGCGCGATGGGCGACGAGGTGTATCTCATCCGGGACCGCAACGAGGGGACGCTGCGAGAGGCCATCGCCGCGATCCAGGCGACGACGGCGGGCTGACCCCTCCTTTCAGAACGCGAGCGTCCAGCGCAGCGCCTCGGGCAATCTGCGCTGCCAGTCCGCCTCGGTGTGCTGGCCGCCCGGCTCGAGCACGCACTGCAGCTCCCACTCGGCGTAGCCCATCCCCTGCAGGTGCCGGCAGAACGCGGCGACCTTCTCGCCGTAGGCCATGGTGAAGAGGCCGTCGAAGTGCTCCTGCTCGCCGGCGTCGACGTAGATGCGCGCGGGCGTGCGCGGGTGCGTCGTCCACTCCCGGAAGATCGTCTCCCCGCTCCACATCACCGAAGGAGAGAGCGCCGCCACCCGCGGGAAGACGTCCCCGTGACGCAGGTGGAGGTAGAGCGAGATGAGCCCGCCGAGGCTCGAGCCGCACACCGCGGTCCACTCCATCTGCGGCCGGGTGCGGAAGGTGCCGTCCACCCACGGCTTGAGCTCATGGCGGAGGAACTGTGCGTAGCGCTCGCCGCGCGCCATGACGCCCGCCCGGGGCTCGTCCCATGGCGAGTAGTCCTCGAAGCGGCCGAGCCCGTGATCCACCGCGACGATCATCCACGGGCCCACCGCGCCGCTGGAGACGAGCTGCTCCAACGCGTGGTTTGCGGCCCAGGTGGGTTGGCGCGCGGACTCGGGGTGCTCGAAGACGTTCTGACCGTCCTGCATGTAGAGGACGCCGAAGCGCTCGTGCGGCTCGTGGGCGTAGCGGGAGGGTGTGAAGACGCGGACGGTGCGCGCGAACCCTTCGGTGCGGCTCGGGACGTCTCGGAAGATCTGGATGTCGCCCATGGGCCGCCGCAGACTATCCTCTGCCCCATGTCGAGCGGCGTGAAGAAGCTGCAGGGCGATCTCTACATGGGGTACCGGGCGGCCATCGTCCATCCCCTGAAGACGCTCTTCAGCCGCGACCCGCGGACGGGAAAGCAGCGCTTCCTCGACAACTACGCGCCCGAAGGGCTCATCCCCACGTCCGAGGCGGACCGCGAGGTGCTGAAGCTCGCCTCGCGTTGCATCCACTGCGGCCTGTGTGACGCGTTCGATCCCACCCTCTCGTCGCTGCCGCGCACGGTGTACGGCGGCGTGAGCCTGCTGCCGATCTCCTATTCGCGCGCCACGCCGGACATGCCGCGCG
>CAZCWA010000330.1:0-6155 GCA_964502265.1 uncultured Myxococcaceae bacterium
GTCGCCGTTGATGGCGAGGTACTTGGGCTTGGGCGAATCCTTGGGGACGAAGGACCACTTGAGGCCGGTGGGGAAGCCTGCGCCGCCGCGGCCGCGGAGGTTCGACTTCTTCACCAGGTCGGTCACTTCCGACGGCTGCATGGTCAGCGCCTGCTGCAGCGCCTTGTAGCCGCCCGTCTTCTGATACCCCGCCAGCGTGGCCGAGCCCGGCTTGTACCAGTTCCTCGAGATCAGCTTTTCGAACGGGGTGGTCATGTCAGCTTCGCGAGGAGCGCGTCGAGCGACTCACGGTTGAGGTTCTCGTAGTGGTCCTCGTTGACCTGCAGGCACGGGGCGGTGCCACAGGAGGCGAGGCACTCGGTCTCACGGAGGTAGTACTTCTCCCCGTTCACACCGGCGGTGGTGCCCAGCTTCTTCTCCAGGTACGCCAGCATCGACTCGGCGCCGCGCAGCGAGCAGGAGAGGTTGGTGCAGACGTCGATGATGTACTTGCCCGGCTTCTTCGTGTGGAACATCACGTAGAAGGTCGCGACCTCGTACGCGCGCTCCACCGTCACCTGGCAGCTCTTCGCCGCGAGCCGCAGGGCTTCCGGAGGCAGCCAGCCGTGCATGGACTGGATGAGGCGCAACACCGGCAACATGGCGGCGCTCTTCCGGTCTTCCGGGTAGTGGCTCAGGATCTCCGCGAGAGCAGCGTCGTACTTCCGCTGCTCCTCGGGAGTGAAGAGGGGCTTCCCCTCCGCTCCGATGGGGTCGGGCATGGCGGCGCGCTTCGTAGGCCCGCAGGGGTACAATGTCAACGATCCGTTGACCGGCGGGGCCCGGTGAAGGCCCCGCCGCCGGCCCTACGCGCGCCGTTCCGCCACCGCCGCCCGGATCAGGGCAGCGCCACGCGCTCGGCCAACTCGTTCTCGTCGAAGGCCGAGTAGTCCTTGTTCACGGTGGCGTAGATCGACTGCTGCACGCGGTCCTCCAGCGATCCGCGCACGCGGCCGAGGAACTCCGGCGCGGCGATGATCACGAGCTGCTCGAAGGCGTTCTGCGCGTGGGCGTCGTTGAGCATCTTCGCCAGGGAGTGCGCAAAGCGCTGCTCCTCGACCACGATGGGGTTGGTCTGCGGGGCGGTGGTCATCCCCGTCCTCCCCGTCCAGCCCGAGCTCGCCGAGTTCTGTCCCTGTCGGTCGCTGACGAGGTCCGCCGCCTTCGCCCGTGAGGCGGGGTGCTCGAACTCCTCGAACTTGACCCACTCCGACGCCCCCTCCCGCTTCATGAAGAGGCGAGCCTTGCTTGCGTCACACACGACGATCCAGGTTCTCATGCTCCCAAGGTAGTCACCGCCCGCGCCGGGGCGGGACGGGCCGCACGCCCGGGCCATCTGTCGCGGATCCGGCCGGGCATCGGGCAGCCGGGCATGCAGGCGGTCGCAGGGAGGCCGCTCGGTCTTCGAAGCCCCTTGCGTCAGGGACAGCCCTCGAGTCCGGCGATCCAGCCCTCCACCAGAGCCACGCCCTCCGCATCCACCACCGAAGTTCCCAGAGGCGGCATCCGGTGGGCGTCGAGCGTCCGCATCCGCACCGGGAGCAGGCTCCGCTCCGGTGCGCCGGGCGCCACCAGCCGCGCCTCCGCGAGGCCCAGCGCTCCCTGCCGCGGCGCCACATCGCAGGTGCCCGTCTCCGCGAGCGGGGTGCTGAAGCGGAGGTCCATCTCCGCCTGGGTGGTCCCGCCGGGGCGGTGGCAGCCGGCGCAGTTGGCGTGGAGGTACGCCCGCGCGTCGGCCGGGAAGGGAAGTGCAGGCAGGGCGGCGCCCGCGGGCACCTCGCTGGAGAACAGGCCGATGTGCGCGAGCGTCTCGAGCTGCGGCGCGGTCCTGCCGGAGGGATAGGTCACCTGCACCGGCGCGAGCTGCGAAAGCTCCAGGCCGAGGCTCCGGCCCGCGGCCTCGGTGTGACAGGTCATGCACTGCCCGCGGGAGGGGAACTGCCACGTCTGCCCCGCCACCGCCTTCGTCTTCGCGCCCGGGAGCAGCGCCGCGTCGGTGCCCTCGTCGTTCCACTCGTACGAGTAGCCGCCCCACTCTCCATCCTGGTGGCGGATGAAGAGCCGCGTCTCCACCGGCCGCTCACCGAGCAGGAACGTCTTCATCAAGACCGTCCCGTTCGGCAGGTCGAAGTCGCCGTCCTCGCGCAGGTCGATCTGCGTGCCGTCCGGGATGGCCAGGTGCCGCTGCTTCGCCGCGCCGTCGGACCACAGCGGCGAGGCGACGTCGTAGGGAATGACGCCGGGCAGCGGCCGACGCGCGTCCTCCGGGTCCACGCAGCCCGTCTGCGAGAGGAGCTGGGGGAAGGTGTCCTCGGGCGGGGTGGCGCTGCCCGGGACGAGCTTGTGGATTGCTCCTCCTCCGTAGTTCACGAGGTAGAGCTCGCCGTCGGGCGCTTCACCGAAGGACGAGATGCCGAGGGACGAATCGAAGAGCTCCTCGCGGCTGTGCTCGCCGGTGGCCGGATCGGTGCGCACCGCCCAGACCTTGCCGCTGCCGAAGTCGCCGAACACGTAGCGCCCGCGCAGGGAGGGGATGGCGCTGCCGCGGTACACGTATCCGCCGGTGATGGAGACGCCCTCGGTGCGCGGGTAGGTGACGATGGGATCGATGAGGCCGTCGCCGATGCAGTCCTGCGACGGGTTGAAGCACCGGGTGCCCTCCTTGATGCGCCAGCCGTAGTTTCCGCCGCGGCGGATGAGGTCCACCTCCTCGAGCGCGCCCGGGCCCCCGTCACCCGTCCACAGCTCGCCGGTCTCCGGGTCGAACGTGAAGCGCCAGGGGTTGCGCTGGCCCCACGCGTAGCGCTCCGGCCGCGGCTCGCCGGCGCCACCCCCGCTGTGCGCGAACGGGTTGTCCGCAGGGATCGCGTACGGCCTCTTCGAGACGTCCAGCCGCAGGAACTTGCCCAGCAGCGAGCCGAGGTTCTGCGCGAAGTTCTGCGGATCGCCCCCCGAGCCGCCATCTCCGGTGCCCAGGTACAGATACCCATCCGGCCCGAAGGCGATGTGCCCGCCGTTGTGGTTGGCGTACGGCTGCGAGAACGTGATGACGAGCTCCTCGGTGGAGGGGTCCGCCGTCAGCCCGCCGTCGGTGCTGCGCATGCGGGAGACCACCGACCGCAGCGACTGCCCCGGCGGCGTGTCGGTGTAGCTGACGAAGAGCTCGCCGGTCTGCGCGAAGTCCGGATGGAAGGCCAGGCCCAGCAGCCCGCGCTCGCCGCAGCAGGTGACCTTCCCCGACAGGTCGAGGAACACGCTCGACGTGGCGACCTCCGGCGTGTTCTCGAAGACGCGGATGCGGCCGCCCTGCTCGACCACGTAGACGCGCGAAGGGTTCCCCGGCGCGTGGGTGATGAACAGCGGCGAGGAGAAGGACAGGTTGGGGAACGCCCGCGCGGTGGTCACGCTCGTCTGCGCCGTGGGCCGCTCCGGCGCCACGCAGGTGGGGTTCGCCGGGCGCGCGTCGTAGCCGGGCCTGCCGTCGTCTCCGCCGTCGTTCCCCGGTGGCTGCGTGCCCGCGTCAGGCGTTGGCGCCGGATCCGGGTTCGGAGACAGGGGCCCCGGGCTCCCCTCACACGCGGTGAGTGCCGGAATGCCGAGGAGGACCGCGCAGAAGGCGGCCAGGAAGGGAGGGTGAGTGCGGCGCATCCCCCGACTGTGCTCCGGTCCACCCGCGCGGAGCAATCCTCAGCCGCGCAGCTTCTCCTGGAGCGCCTGCCGCGAGAGGGCGCCCTTCTCCAGCAGCAGCTCCATCACCGCCCGCACGATGCGCGCGGTCTTCTCCTGGTTCTGCTGCACCGTGCGCAGCCGCTGCAGGTCCTCGTCGCTGAACTGCAGGCGCGGGCCTTCACCGAGCATGTCGTCCAGCAGATCCGATGCGGTCGATCCGCCCATCGCGTCGCCGAGCAGCTCCGCCATCGGCCTCACCACGGTGTTGCCGGCGTGGTCCACCAGCTTGAGCTCCAGCCCGTCGTCTTCGTCGTCATCGGGGAGCGGGCGCGGTGCCGGACGTTCGCGCACCACTGGCGCCGCGGGGTTGCTCACGCGGGACACGGTGCGCCGGGGCGACTCCTGCGCGCCTGTGGACGTGCTCCGGTAATGCCGGGCGATGGCGGCGCGGATCTCCTGCTCTCCGGCGATGAAGGGCGACACCCGCACGCGGGCGCGGCGGTTCACCTCGTCGATCGTCTCGAGGTCGGACGGGTCCGCCATGGCGAGCAGCAGCACCTTGCCTGCGTCCCGCAGCGCCACCGGGAAGACGCCGCGCGCCTCGGCGAACGCGGCGTCCACCTTGCCCAACGCCTGCGCGTCCCGCGGCAGGTTCCCCACCCGGACGCGCTGAACCCCGAGGCTCCGGGCGAGGCAGTCCACGACCACCTCCTCCTCCGCGAGCCCCATCTCCACCACCACGTGGGCGAGCCTTCCCCCCCACGCGTCGTGCTGGGCGAGCGCGCTGCGGAGCTGCAGCGCGTCGATCACCTGCGCGTGGACGAGGACGTCACCTATCCGCTGAGCCCGGGGATTGCCCATGCAGCCCCGAGCCTAGCAGAGCCGCGGTCTAGCGCCGCGCGTTGAGCGCGATGGGGACCCGGAACAGGTCCACCACCTGCTGCGCGTCCACCGGCTTCGCCAGGCAGGCGATGGCGCCGGCCTTGAGCGACTGCTCGACGGTCTCCTGGTTGTGCCGCGCGGTCATGGTGATGAGCCGCACCGACTCCAGGTTCTTCCGCGCCTTGATGCGCCGCACCACCTCCAGGCCGTCGATGTCCGGCATGTTGAGGTCGACGATCATCCCGTGCGGCTTCTGCTCCGAAACCGCGAGCAGCGCGTCCACGCCCGAGGTGGTGAGCGCGAGCTCCACCTGGGTCGAGTACGGCTTGAACGCGCGCTTCATCGCGTCGAGCACGGGCTTCTCGTCGTCGACGACGAGCAGCCGGACGATCTGGCTGCCGAGCTCCTCCGGCACCGGCATCTGGTGCGCGATGAGGAAGCTGCGGAGGTCACCGGATCTCACCCGGCGGTGTCCCCCAGGCGTACGGAAGGCCAGGAGGATGCCGCGGTCGATCCACTTACTGACGGTGGAAGGATCAACCTGCAGCAGACGACTGATGTCGTGGGTCGTGTAAAGCTGGTCCATGTTCTCTCGCACCTGCTGAGCTGCTATTTTTCACTGACTTCGCAACCACACAGGCGGTGGGCCTACCCGCCTGCCAACCGAAGAACCCCCGGGTTACACAACCTTAGCGCCGTTTCCCAGCGTTCGCTCGCTTTCAGACAAACTTCTACGAGCTCGCGCACGGCGCCCCGTCCTCCGGGGCATTTCGCAACGAAGAGTGAACTATCCCGCACTTCAGGTGCGGCGTCACCTGGACAGGCGGGCAGGCCCACCACCCCGAGGGGTCCGAGGTCGTTCACGTCGTCGCCCATGTAGGCCACGTCCTCGGGGAGCACCTCGAGCTCCGCCAGAAGCTCGCGCAGGCCGGCCAGCTTGTCCCGCTGGCCCTGCTTGACCGCCACCAGCCCCAACTCCTTGCCGCGGATCTCCACCATCTTCGAGCGCCGGGCGGTGAGGATGGCGCAGGGCAGGCCGGTGAGCCGCGCCATCACGATGCCGTGGCCGTCCTTCACGTCGAACCGCTTCAGCGCCTCGCCCTCGGGGCCGTAGTAGAGGCCGCCGTCGGTGAGCACGCCGTCCACGTCGAGCACGAGCAGCTTCACCCGGGCGGCGCGCGCGAGGAGCTCCGGCGGGTGCGCGGTCACTGCTGCATTCCCAGCACCCGGCGGATGGCGAGGACGTCCCGCAGGGTCTGCTCGAAGAGGTCGAAGGTGAGCGAACAGGGCCCGTCGCAGGGGGCGTTGTCCGGATCCTCGTGGACCTCGGTGAAGAGCGCGTGGATGCCGGCCGCTGCCGCCGCGCGCGCGAGCACGGGGACGAAGCGCCGGTCGCCGCCGGTGTGATCTCCACCTGCCGCGGGGAGCTGCACCGAGTGGGTGCCGTCGAAGCACACGGTCAGCCCGGCGTCGCGCATGATCGCGAAGCCGCGCATGTCCACCACGAGGTTGTTGTAGCCGAAGGTCGAGCCGCGCTCGGTGACGAGCACGTTGGGGTTGCCCGC
>CAZCWA010000331.1:0-6148 GCA_964502265.1 uncultured Myxococcaceae bacterium
TGGCAGACCGGCGGGCAACACCTCCGTCGGAGAGAGAATGAATCAGGAATCGTCGACTTCGCGCGTTGGGCTGGGACTCCTCCTCACGGCCGCCGCGGGCGCCGCCCTCTTCGTGGCCTGCGGCGGCAACAACGCGACCCCGCCCGACCCCTGCGCCCCCAACGGACGCCAGATCGGCGAGTCGTGCATGTGCGACCCCGGGTTCATCCCGCTCGGCCTCAACTGCCTCCCCATCGGCGGCGGAGGCGGGGGCGGGGGCGGGGGCAGTG
The DNA here is from genome assembly GCA_964502265.1 of uncultured Myxococcaceae bacterium. Classification (GTDB taxonomy): domain Bacteria; phylum Myxococcota; class Myxococcia; order Myxococcales; family Myxococcaceae; genus JAFAFL01. The sequence goes on from CAZCWA010000331.1 coordinate 270, forward strand.
GGAACGATGCCGGCCAGAACAACCCAGACGGCAGCGTGGTCACCGACCCGGATGGAGGGATGACCGATCCCGACGGAGGGATGGACCGCGATGGCGGCATGACCGATCCGGACGGCGGAACCGGCAGCGACGGCGGCACCGACGCCGGTTACGTCTGCGGGCCGACCACCTGCGACACCTGCTGCGTCAACAACGTCTGCGTCTCGGTGTCGAACAACCTCACCTGCGGCTCTGGCGGCAACGCCTGCCAGACCTGCAGCGGGTCCCAGCAGTGCAACGCCGGCGTGTGCCAGACCGCTTCGACCTGCGGCCCCGGCAACTGCAGCGGCTGCTGCCAGGGCAACACCTGCGTGACCGGGAACACCGCGTCCGCGTGCGGGACGGGCGGCGGCGTCTGCGCGAGCTGCTCAGGTAGCCAGACGTGTCAGGGAGGGGTGTGTGCGAGCACCAGCAACAATTGCGGCGTGATCCCTTCCTTCGGTAACGCGACGCTGACCAACCAGTTCGCCCAGCGCACCATCCTGCAAGGTGTCTTGGAGGATGTTAGCTACTTCGCCTCGCTCAATGGCGACCAGATGCCGGACGAGCTTTCGATTCAGCTCTACGACGGGTTTGGCGCGTATGCGACCGGCATCAGGACGGGGCCAGTGCAGCTCACTGGCGCTGAAGCCAACTACGAATCTTGTGGCGCTTGCGTGTTCGTGTACGCAAACACCGACTTCAACCAAGATCCCCCCGCGAGCGAGCACGTGTATCTGGCGACGAGCGGAACCCTTATGATCAACTCCGTCGATGGAGGAGTGAGCGGGACCCTGCAGAACGCTACCTTCCAGAAGATCGTCAACCTGCCGGATGGCGGCATTGGTCACTCGAGCGACGGTTGCGCCACCTCGATCTCGTTCGCGTCCTTCAACGCGCCCTACTGAGCCAGTTGTCCCTACGCATCGGGCGTCTTGTGCTTGCATGAGGCGCGGCTGCGAGTCGAGAGGAGTGGCCTCGTCCCTCCCGTTCGACAAGCATCAATGGAGAACTTCAGTCGAGGTCACAACACCGTCTTCGCTGACACCTCCAAAGACGATCACTCGTCCATCAGAAAGCAGCGCCGCCTTGTGGTCCATCCGGCCGGCGTTCAGGCTCGAGCGCCGCGTCCAGATGTTTGATCCACTTTGATAGGCCTCGACGGACGTCATCAGGACGGGCTGCAAGCCACCCGTGGACCCTCCGATTGCAAGAACCCCACCGGATCGCAGCCGCACCAAAGCATGTCTCGTTCGAACATCTTGCATTTCCGCGATGGAAAACCAAGAAGCGGTTGATCCGATCTGAAGACGGGTTGCCGACCCTATTGCCGGGCCGACGAATGGGTCGTCCCTCCGGCCGCCGGTTATGATGGCCGTGACATCACGCACCAGGGCGGCCCCCCCAAAGTGCCCAATTACCGAAGGAAGGGCAGTCCAAGCACCGACCGAAGCGTTGAAGATGGTCGCCGGACGTTGTCCCTTCAAAGGGTTCGCCGCGAAGAGCGTTTCGTTTGCGGACAGGCTGATAGAAAACGGCGAGACGAGCGGCGCGTGCATGCCGTCAATCCTTCGCCAGGTGCCCGACACAGCGTCGAAGAGTTCGGCGGTAGCTGATGCTTCACTTCCCTGTCTGCCGCCCACGGCAATGAGGGATCCGTCGGAGCCGATGCTGGCAAGCGCGAAGTCGCTTCGCGGCATCGTCATCGCGGGTGCGGGCACGAACGTTCGAGTTAGCTCATCGAATCGCTCACAGGTGGAGACTTCGACCATTTCACCGTCTGCGAAGGTGGTGCCACCACATACCAATGCTCCCGAGGATGGAAGGGCAGCCATGGCGTGTTGCGAGCGGGCAACAGTCATCGCCCCCACCTCCACCCATCGATCGGGAGCTGTCTCCAGGAGTTCCGCACGTGCAGAAGGCGGTTCGTCCTGATGGATACGAACGGGCCCACCAGCCGTGAGGATTGCACCGGATTGCAGCTTCACGAAGACCGGAGCTCGACGAGCGGCATGCATCTCCGGCCCCGGCGACCACGTACACGTCCCGCACGTCCCGCACTCGCTCAGGGCCCCGCACACGCCCTCCCGGCAGCATCCGTTCGGGCACGACACGCCGTCGCACTGGCACTCCCCGTCGATGCAGCGCTGGCCGGTGGGACATGGGCCGGGGCAGGTCCGGGTGCCCGCATCGTCCGAGCCCGCATCAACGCCCGCGTCCGCTCCGGCATCACCGGTTCCGGCGTCCTCCCTCCCGTCTCCGCCGCCGTCTCGCCCGACGCCCGGGCCCACGCACACGTTGGCGCCGGCCACGCAGGTCCAGCCTTCACCGAAGCCCGCGCACTCGGCGTCGGTCTGGCACACGGTGTCGTCACAACCCGCGCCCAAGACGGCCACGAACAGCATCCCCACTCCACACAGCAACGCGCGCATCTCTTCTCCCGGAAAGCCCAGCGACCGCGGCCCACGAAGCCAGCGTCGTACCACGCCCCTCCCTCCAGCGAGCACACGCGCGTTGAACGCGTCTCGAGGTCCCGGCGACGGGATCGCGCGTCCCGCTCGCGAGACGGTCGCACCTGCACATCCGTGCCCCGGTTTTTCCCCCACCGCCCCGGCGCCGCGCGTGTAAAACCGCGCCCATGGCCAAGACTCCCTCCATCGAGCAGCTCCTCTCCTCCGGGTCCGCGGAATGGAACCGCGCCCGGAAGACGGGGAAGGTCGGCACCAGCCACACGGGTGCCACCTTCGCTCAGCTCTTCTCCGCCAACGCTGACCTCTCCGCGCTCGAGCTGGTCGGCAGCGAGTGGGAGAAGTGCGACCTCACCAAGGTCTCCTTCCGCGACACCGACCTCTCCAACGCCTACTTCCACGGCGGCCGCCTGCAGGACTGCGACTTCCGCGGCGCCAACCTCGAGGGCGCGACCTTCGAGCGGATGAAGATCCTCCGCTGCGACTTCACCGGCGCGCGTGGCCTCGAGGAGATGGAGATGGAGGAGGTCGATCTCGACCGCGTGGCCGGGCTCAACGGAGAGGCCGCCCCGCCGCCGCCGCCGCCTCCCGCCCACGGCGCCACCTCCTTCACCCGCGAGCAGCGCCTGCAGGCCGAGGAGAACGCGCACCAGGCCGCCGAGGAGGCCGTCCAGAACCTCCCGCCCTTCCGCCCCCAGGACTCTGCCGGCACCCTCCTCTTCCGCGGGCTGGGGACCCTGCGCGCGCCGCCGATCTGGGTGCTGGACGTGCCGGAATTGCGTCCGCCGCTCGGCGCGCAGACCACCCCGGGCACCAGCCTCGAGTCGCTCTACCGCGAGGCCGTCCGCGCGCGTCTCGAGGGCCGGTCGATCATCGCCGACGCAGAGGCCGCCCGCCGCGCGCAGAAGGCGCTGCAGATGGGCACCAAGGAGGCGCCCCAGGCGGCGATGTACCTGAAGGAGATCTCGGTCGACCCCGAGTTCCGCTTCAGCGCCGCCGCCTCGCTGGGCGACTCGCTCCGGGCCGAGGTGGACGTGGACGACCCCACCGGCGCGGTCGATCCGCGCATCTGCGGCGCGCTGCTCTTCCTCCAGCTCCCGCACGAGGGCGCCGAGCACCTCGGTGAGGTCCGCCGCCGTCTCGCCGCTGCGCAGCTCTTCACCTCGCTGCTCGAGGCCGGCTTCACCCCGGAGCACAACTGGGAGGAGGCGCTCGAGTCGCAGGACGCGGCGCTGGACCTCGCGCAGATGGCGACCGCCGGTGACCGTCCCGCGCTCTCGGAAGCTTTCGCGGCGTTCGCGTCCCTGCCGGAGGAGGCGCGTCTGCGCCGGCTGGCGTACCTCGCCGAGTCCTCGTGGAACCTCGAGCAGCTCAGCCGTCTGCCGCCCTCCGTGGAGCCGCGCTGGATCACCGGCCCCGAGGCCCGGGTGTGCGACGAGCGCGAGATGCGCGTGGTGCAGGTGGTGCCCGCGCAGGACATCCCGAAGAAGATCCCGCAGCTCGCGCTCGCCGAGCTGGGCGTCCCCGAGGGCGAGGTCCCCGAGGACAGCGACGACGACCTCTTCGTCCACGTGCAGTGCGACGTGTGCGGGAAGCAGAAGCTGATCGTCCAGTCGCCGGAGGTGTAGGCCCCGTCCGCGGCGCGCCGGCTACAGGAGCGGCAACTGCAGCGGCCGGTGGATGGCGCGCGCGACGATCCCCTCGTCGCGCAGCGCCCCGGCCAGTTCGTCCACGAACCCGTGCACGGTGAGCACCTCGCTCGCGCCGGTCGCCCGGGCGTACTGGAGGAGCTGCGGGAAGTCCGCGTGGTCGGAGATGGGGAACGCCACGTCCGCGCCGTAACGCCGCTGCGCCACAGGCCCGTCGAGCGCCCAGCCGGTGAGCACCGCCGACGTCCGTCGCAGGCGCGTCAGTGCAGATGACCGCGCCATCTGCGGCGGGAAGAGAACGACCTCGCCGGGGAGCACCGTGCCGTCGAAGCGGCGGGCCTCGAGCGGCGTGCCCAGCTCGCCATACAGCGCGCAGACGTCGTGGATCTTCGGGTGCGCGCAGACGGGAAGGCCCCGCTTCGTGAGGGCTGCCACCGCCTCCTGGCTCTTCCCCAGCGCGTAGGCGAGCACCACCGGTTGGAGACCGCGGGCGATCGCGTTGCGGCACCAGTCCGCCAGCCGGTCGAAGGTCTTCTCCCGCGACGGGAAGCTGTAGCGCGGGTGGCCGAAGGTGGACTCGATCACCAGCACGTCACACTCGGCAATGGAGGCGGGCTCGGCGGTGAGCGACGGCGAGAGCCCGAGGTCCCCGGTGTAGACCACCCGCGTCCCGTCCGGCAGCACCGCGCGAAGCTGCGCCGAACCGAGGACGTGACCGGCAGGAAGCAGCTCCAGCACCAGCGGCCCGAGCTCGAACGGCCGGTGGTACGGGACGGGGAGCGCGCTCTTCACCTTGCCCAACCGGTGCTCCATCAGCCGCAGGGTGGCGGAGGTGGCGATCACCCGCTCGTGCCTGCCGATGTGGTCCGAGTGCGCGTGCGAGACGAAGCACAGCTCGCTCTTGCGCCGCGCGTCCATCCACAGGGGCGTCCCGCTCAGGTGCAGCCCCGCCCGCTTCAACTCCACCGCCGCGCTCACGCTGCGCGTCTTCTACGCGATGCACGCGGGGCCGGAAACCGGCGTCCCACTCGCAGGCGGGGCGGCCGGGCAGGCACGCGGGATCGTCGTCAGGCGGTCCCGGGCGGGAAGAGCACGAGGTGCCGCGCCGGGCCGTCCCCTTCGCTCCGGGTGGCGAGGTGGAACCGCTCGGCCAGCTCGTGCTGCAGCTTGCGCATCCGCGGGGGCCTCGGCGCGAGATGCACCGGCACCGACTCGTTCAGCGCCCGTTCGATGGCGTGCTCGGCCTCCTCGATGGCGTCGCGCACCTCCTCCGGATCGCCTGCCACGTCGATCAGCGCGGCGCGCATCGCCCGGCGCAGCTCGGCGCCGGTGGCCCGCTTGAGCAGGTGGACCGCCACGCCCGGCTTCGCCATCACCTTGCGGATCCGCGGCTCGTCCGCCCGCGTGCGCAGGACGAATATGGCGTCCGCGGCTTCCGGCTTCCCCACCAGCGTGGCCCCGGTGGCGGTGCGCATCACCCGCTCGACGACCGCCTTGCCCACTCCGTGCGCGTAGACCTTGAAGGCCGCGTTCGGATCGCGCGGAGGAGGCGTCCTCGCAGCCGGGCCCATCGGTGAGACCAGCGGAAGGGAGACCTCGGGCGCGGGCTTCACCTCCACCTCGCCATCCGCCTTGCGCACCCGCTGCTCACCTGCGAGCGCATGCCCGGCCAGCAGCGCGTCCACCGCGCCCGCGGTGTCCCCGTGGACCACCACCTCGTCGCGTCCCACCATCTCCACCACCA
>CAZCWA010000332.1:0-6123 GCA_964502265.1 uncultured Myxococcaceae bacterium
CTCGCTTTCGCCGCCGCGCTGGTGCTCTCGACGTCCGCCCGGGCGCAGTTCGGCGGGCACCACGGCCACACGCACGACTTCCCGGAGCCGGTGGTCCCGAAGAACCTCCCCGGCGGCCTGACGCTCGAGTTCGAGAAGGCGGTCCGTGAAGGTCTCCCGTCACCCGAGGAGGCCGCCCTGGGCGCGGCGCGGCACTTCTTCGCCACCCTTCTTCAGAGCGGCGCTTTGACCATCGCGCGCGGCTCGCAACTGCCCTTCATGATGGAGGACCGCCGCATCACCGACCGCGAGGAGCTCGAGGCCGAGTGGCAGCGGCAGATGCGCGGCAAGCGGCTCGACCTCCACGTGCTCTACGGGATCGAGGTCCTCACCCCGGAGCAGATGGAGAAGAAGTACGGCCCGCCCCCCGCGCGGCTGAAGGCGCTCCCCTGGAAGGGCAAGGACGTGTGGATCGCGGTGGCCAACCTGAGCGGCCGGCCCACCATCGCCCTCTTCAAGCAGGTCGCGCCCGAGGAGTTCCTCCTCACCGGGTTCCACGACTGAGCTACTCCAGCGAGTCCACGAAGCGCCGCAGCCGCTCCAGCCCCTTCTCGATCACCGCGCGCGAGGTGGCGAAGGAGAAGCGCAGGTAGAACTCCGCGCCGAACGGCTCGCCCGGCACCGCGGCGAGGTGGAAGTCCTCGAGGAGGATCTCCGAGAGCCGCACCGACCCGCCGATGCGCTCGCCCTTGTAGCGCCGGTCACACAAGGCGCGGACGTTGGGGAAGACGTAGAAGGCGCCGTCCGGCGACCGGGTGGTGAAGCCGTCGATGGCGTTGAGCCCTTGCACCATCAGGTCCCGCCGCGCGGCGAACTCCACCCGCATCCGCTCCAGCTCGTCCTGGGGCCCCTGCAGCGCCGCCACCGCGCCCGCCTGCGCGAACGAGGTCGCGTTGGAGGTCGCCTGGTCCTGGATCATCTGCATCGCCGAGATGATCACCCGGGGCCCCGCGGCGTACCCGAGCCGCCAGCCGGTCATGCTGAACGCCTTGCTGAAGCCGTTCACCACCAGCGTGCGCTCGCGAAGCTGCGGCGCCACGTGGAGGATGTTGCGGAACGGCCCGGTCCCGTAGAGCAGCTTCTCGTAGATGTCGTCGGAGACCACGACGCAGGTGTGGTCCGCCAGCGCCTCGGCGATCTCGCGGAGGTTCTGCTCGGAGAGCACGCCGCCGGTGGGGTTGGACGGGCTGTTGAGGACCACCGCCTTCGTCCGCGGGGTGAGCGCCTTGCGCAGCGCGTCCGCGGAGGGCGCCCAGTTGTCCTCCTCGCGCGTGGGCACGATCACCGGCACGCCGCCCGCGAGCCGCACCATGTCCGGGTAGCTGACCCAGTAGGGGGAGACGATCACCACCTCGTCGCCCTCGTCCACCAGCGCCTGGAACGCGTTGTAGAGCGCCTGCTTGGCGCCCACGGTGACCAGGATCTCCTCCGGCGCGTAGACGAGCGCGTTGTCCCGCTTCAGCTTCTCGCTGATCGCCGCGCGCAGCTCGGGGATGCCGGCGGTGGCGGTGTACTTGGTCTGCCCGCGCTCCAGCGCCTCCGCCGCGGCGCGCTTCACATGCGGGGGCGAGTCGAAGTCCGGCTCGCCGGCGGCGAAGCTGACGACGTCGATGCCCTTCGCGGCCATCGCCTTCGCGCGGGCGTTGAGCGCGAGCGTGGGCGACGGCTTCACCGCCTTCACGCGCGAGGAGAGCTGGACGGGGGACAGACCGGACGGCGGCGGAGTGGGGGTGGTCATGGACTAGGGCGTGCCCTGTCCGAAGCGTTCGTGCAAGCGCTTCAGCACGTTGGGCGGGACCAGATTGTCCACGCGCGCGCCGAGCGACGCCGCCTCCCGGACGATCTGTGACGAGATGTAGAAGTAGTCCTCGCCGGTCATCATGAACACCGTCTCCACGTCCGGCGCGAGCGTGCGGTTCATGTTGGCCATCTGGAACTCGTAGTCGAAGTCCGAGACCGCGCGCAGCCCGCGCAGGAGCACGTTCACGCCCCGCTGCCGCGCGTAGCCCACCAGGAGGCCCTGGAACGCGTCCACCTCCACCCGCGGATCCGGACAGGCCTCGCGGATGAGCGCGAGCCGCTCGTCCACCGTGAAGAGGGGTTGCTTCTTCGGATTCACCGCGATGGCGACGATCAGCCGATCGAACATCTTCAGCCCGCGCTGGATGATCGACAGGTGCCCGTTGGTGAGCGGATCGAAGGAGCCCGGATAGATCGCCGTCTTCGGCATGCGGGACGGAGTCTCGGCGCCGCTGTCCGCGGGGTCAAGAATCGTCGGCGTCCGAGTCCGGAGGCTGGGCCCGGTAGAAGGACACCACCGTGTCCCCGAAGCGGCGCTGATCGATCCGGGTGAGCCCCGCATGTGCCGCAGGCGCGCTCTCGCGGCGATCGTGCTCGACGATCAGCGTCCCCTCCTCCGCCAGTAGGCCGTTGTTGCGCACACCGTCGAGGACGGTCTCCACCACCCGCGCCGCATAGGGCGGATCGGCGAAGACGAGCTCGAACACGCGCCCCGCCTTCGACAGCTCCGGGAGCGCGCGCTCCACCGGCGAGAAGCGCACCTCCACCCGGTCCGAAAGCCCCAGCGCCTGCGCGTTCTCGCGGCAGAGCGAGATCGCCTCGCGGTCGCGATCCACCAGCACCACGCCCGTGGCGCCGCGCGACGCCGCCTCCAGCCCCAGCGCGCCGGTGCCCGCGTACAGGTCCAGCACCCGAAGCCCGTCCGTCCACTGCCCGAGGATGTTGAAGAGCGTCTCGCGCACGCGATCCGAGGTGGGCCGGATCGTCCCCTGCCCCTTCGGCCCCTTGAGCGGCCGGCCGCGCGCGCTGCCTGCGACGATGCGCATGGGGAAGGCTACCCGCGCCCTTCGGCCAGCCGCGCCACGCAGAGGCTGCCGGTCCCGCGTCCGCCCACGGCCTCCAGCAGGTCGTGCGCCGCGCCCCACTGCGCCGCCTCGGAGCGCGCGCGCGCACGGTCGTTCACCTCCACGCCCAGCTCCACCGCCAGCCTCCGCACCAGCCTCTGGATGGGGAGCCCCTGCGCCGTGGCCTCGTCCTTCAGCAGGTCGCTCGCCTCCTTCGGCCAGCTCTGCAGGACCGCCTGCGCGAAGGGCGCCTCCACGTCGATCTTCCGCACCCCGGCCGCGCACAGGGTCCGGATGAGCCGCGTGGTGGGCTTCCCGGTCTGCGCCACGCTGAGCGCCGCGCCGTGGGCCTGCGCCACCGCCCCCGCAGCCTCGAGCACCGAGAGGTCCAGCTCGTAGACCTCGCGCGCGTCCTCCCGGAGGCCGTACGCCGAGGACGGCACGCGCAGGAACGTGGGGGTCACGCCTTGTGCCGACAGCGCCTCGAGGAAGGCGTGCGCGCGCGCCGGCTCCCACTTCCCGTCCGCGCCCAGCGGCGGCACCAGCTCCACCGACAACGAACGCTCCAGCGCCGGCGACAGGATCCGCGCCACCCCTTCCGCGCGCGCAGGTTCGAGCCCGCGCGCGTCGAGGCACACGTGGGTGAAGCCGGCCTCCACATAGGCCTCCACCGCGCGCTGCACCGCCTCGTCGTGGGCGGCGTCCGCGTCCAGCACGAAGGGTCCTGCCTGCAGGAAGAGCGGCGCCCGGTGCCGGACGCTCTCCGCCTCCTCCGCGAGCAGCGTCACCGTCCGCACCGGCACGTCCCCTTCACCGAGCGGCCAGGGCAGGCCCACGCCCAGCGCCGCGTCCTCGTCCCGGGAGGCCTTGAGCAGCGCGGGGACGGCCTCGTCCGAGAAGACCGGAAGACAGCCGAGCGCGATCCCGGGGGGCAGCACCGCCAGAAGCTCGCGCGCGGTGAGCACGGGCAGCTTCGACTTCGGACCGAGGCGGGCGGTCGCGTTCTCCGGACGCAGGGCCAGCACGCGGTCGAGGGGGAGGACGGTGGCGCTCATGGGCTCAGTGGACCTCGCCCAGGTGGGCGTAGGACTCGCTTTCGATCTGGATGGTGGTGTGATCGATGCCATAGCGGTCGTAGAGCTCGTGCTTCACCGCGGAGAGGATCGCGTCGTTGTCGCACGTGAGCGGGTCCGGCACCACCAGATGCGCCGAGAGCGCGTAGATGCCGCTGGAGATCGTCCACACGTGCAGGTCGTGGACGCCCGTCACCCCCGGCACGTCCAGCATGATCTGCCGCAGCGCGCTCATGTCCACGTGCGCCGGCGTGGCCTCGAGCAGCACGTCCACCGCGTCCCGCACCAGCCGGAACGCCCCCACCACGATCACCACGCTGATCACGATCGAGATGATGGGATCGATCAGCATCCACCCGGTCCGCCACATCACCAGGCCGCCGATGATCACGCCCACCGAGGAGAGCGTGTCCCCCAGCACGTGCATGAACGCGCCGCGCACGCTCAGCGAGTGGCTCTGGTGCAGGAACGCCAGCGACACCAGGTTCGCGACGAGGCCCACCACCGCCACCGCCAGCATGGGCAGCACCACCACCGGCTGCGGATCGCGGAAGCGCTGGACCGCCTCCCAGACGATGAAGCCGGTGATCAGCAGGAGCAGCACGCCGTTGGCGAGCGCGCTCAGGATCTCCATCCGGTAGTAGCCGTACGTCTTCTTCACGTTCGGCGGCTTGGTCGCGAACCACAGCGCCAGCAGCACCAACGCGATCGCCGAGACGTCCGTCAGCATGTGGCCCGCATCCGAGAGCAGGGCCAGCGAGTTGGTGAGATATCCGCCCACCGCCTGCGCCACCGCCACGATGCCGGTGAAGAGCAGCGCGATGATCAGCCGCTTGCGGTCCTTCTGACGCTCCGCCCGCGTGGCGGCCACGCCCGGACCGTGCGCGATCCCATGCCCGTGCGAATGCCCGTGGTGGCCGTGCCCGTGCCCATGGCCGTGCTCGTGCGAGCCGCCCTTGTGTGACGATGTAGTCACGGTGCCCGCACCGCCTCCAACAGGTTGAGTATTCCTACACCCTCCGGCTAAAGTTCGGACACCCTACGGGCCCCGCTGTCCGAATTCGGGTCAACGCCAGGCAAGGTTCATGGACTTCGAGAAGCACCAAAACCTACATACCATCATCATGCTCAAGGAGGTCATCCGCAAGTGGTGGCGCTTCGAGCTGAGCTACGCCGACAAGAACGGCGGCGTCCCCGACTGGCAGAAGGGAGAGAGCGGGATCGTCCCGCCGCCCAATGACTTCTGCCGCCTCTCCCTGTTCTCGAAGGAGGGAGAGGGGCGCCGGCGCTGCAGCGCGTCGGTCCGGATGCTCCACGAGAAGTTCAAGTCCTCCCGAAAGCTGCGCGAGCCGCTCTTCCACGACTGCCACCTGGGCTTCTGCATCGTCGGCGCGCCCCTCTACATCGACAACGAGTACGAGGGCTTCCTCTTCGTCGAGGGGTTCGCCCGGCAGGCGCCGGCGGGCCCGGACGTGGAGCGGCTGAAGGCGAAGATCACCGAGATCAACCCCGGCGCGCTGGACCTCGACCGCGCGGTGGAGCGCATCCCCGTCCTCTCCGAGGAGGAGATCACCCGCCTCACCGACCTGCTCAAGCTCGCGGTGAACGAGGTCGCCCACTACGAGTTCGAGCTCACCCGCAAGGACGCCGCGCCGCCACCCGCCGCCGCCGAGCTGACCGACCGCTACAAGTTCGAGAACATCGTCGGCAAGTCCGGCCCGATGCTGGAGATCTTCCGGCTGCTGGAGAAGGTGTCCAACTCGGACGCCACGGTGCTGATCAACGGAGAGAGCGGCACCGGCAAGGAGCTGGTGGCGCGCGCCATCCACTACAACGGCCCGCGGAGCAAGAAGCCGTTCGTGGTGCAGAACTGCTCCGCCTTCAACGACAACCTGCTCGAGAGCGAGCTCTTCGGACACGTGAAGGGCTCGTTCACCGGCGCTGTCCAGGACAAGAAGGGCCTGTTCGAGGTCGCCAACGGCGGCACCTTCTTCCTCGACGAGGTCGGCGACATGTCGCCCTCGCTCCAGGTGAAGCTCCTGCGCGTGCTGCAGGAGGGCACCTTCACCCCGGTGGGCGGAACGCAGATGCGCGAGGTGGACGTCCGCGTCATCGCCGCCACCCACAAGGACCTGGGCGAGATGGTG
>CAZCWA010000333.1:0-6109 GCA_964502265.1 uncultured Myxococcaceae bacterium
CTGCCGGGGAGCAACGCCAACCCCGTCCTCTACCTGCGCCAGGCGCCGTGCGCGGTGGGCACCCAGCTCGGTTGCGCCACCTCGACCGGGCTTCCCGCGGGCTCCACCTTCCTCACGCTCAACCAGGTGCCGGCGGGCGACTACTACCTCTTCGTCGAGGGCGTGCAGAGCCAGGTCGGCCCCACCCAGGTGACGGTGACGCTGGGGCCGCCGGTGACGCCGCCCTCCAACGACACCTGCGCGGGCGCCACCATGCTCACCTTCGTGAACGGCCGGGCCACCGTGCAGGGCTCCACCGCCGGCGCCACCAACGGGAACGGCGGCCACAGCTCACCGTCCTGTTCGCCGAGCGCGGCCGCCTCCGGCCGGGACGTCGTCTACCAGTTCGTGGTGACCCAGCCGTCCAACGTGGTGATCGACGTCCGGTCGCTCGACCTCACCGGCCAGTACCGGCCCGCGGTGTACGTGAAGGGACCGGTCGCCGCCGCCTGCAGCGCGGACGGGCAGTACGGGTGCGAGGCGCAGCCGGAGACCGGGCCGCAGCGTCCATCGCTGCAGGTGCTGCAAGTCCTCCCGCCCGGCACCTACTCCATCTGGGTGGACAGCGTGGCCAACACCAGCGGGCCGTTTGCGCTCGACGTGACCATGAGCCCCATCGCATTCAACGACTCGTGCACGGCGCCGGAGCTGCTCACGTTCAACAACGGTGTGGCCACCGCCACCGGCGACACCCGCTTCGCCAGCAACCACAACGTGTCGACGCAGCCTTCGCCCACCTGCTCGTCCTCGGCGCGCATCAACGGGCAGGACCTCGTCTACAGGTACGTCGTTCCCACCACCGGCAACGTGACCGTCACCGTCACCCCCACCGGGATGTCGCCCACGTTCCAGCCCGTCGTCTACGTCCGCGCGCCGGGCCAGTGCGCCCAGGGCGCGTTCACCGCCGAGCTCGGGTGCACCGCCAGCGTCAACAGCGGGCCGGTGACGCTCTCCTTGCCGAACCAGACGCCGGGGACCTACTTCCTCTGGGTGGACAGCGGGCAGGGGACGGCGGGTACGTTCCAGCTCGAGGTGACGCTGCAGACGTCCTCGCCCAACACCGGCGACAACTGCCCGGGCACCCCGCTGAGCTTCGATGCGCAGGGCAGGTCGCAGGTGTCCGCCACCCTGACCACCGCCACCAACAGCAACCTCGCCGGTGACGCGGTGCCCACCTGTTCGCCCTCCGCACGCATCAGCGGACGCGACCTCATCTACAGCTACACGCTCACCCAGACGCGGGACGTGACCATCGACGTGGTGCCCACCAGCGGGAACTTCACGCCGGTGCTCTACGTGAAGCGCGGGACGTGCGCGAGCATGGCCATCGGCGACGAGCTGGCCTGCATCCGGGGCTCGGGGATCAGCGGCGCGGCCAGCTACCGGTTCCCTGCGCAGCCGCCGGGGACGTACTGGATCTACGTGGACTCGGATGGCACCTCGTCGGGCACCTTCTCGCTCGAGGTCCGGCAGCTCCCCGCGAGCACCCCCCCCGCCAACGACTCGTGCGCGAACCCGCAGGTCCTCAACTTCGTCAACGGCGCGGCGCAGGTGTTCGGCGACACGACCTTCGCCAGCAACCTCAACGACGCGATCGACTCGTCCCCCACCTGCTCGCCCACCGCGAAGCAGAAGGGGCGCGACGTGGTCTACCGCTACACGCTCAACACCCCGGGCGACGTCACCGTCACCGTCACCCCCACCAACCCCGGCTTCTACGTGCCGGTGGCCTACGTGCGCGGGGGCGGCATCACCGGCTGCGGCGGGATCAGCGCCGGGAACCAGCTTGCGTGCGAGCAGGGCACGAACTCGGGCCCCCTGTCCTTCATCGTGCCGAACCAGCAGCCGGGCACGTACTCGCTCATCGTGGACGGCGCGTACGACACCTACGGCCCCTTCCGGCTCGACGTCTCGGTGGCGCCGCCGTCCACCGTTCCGGAGACCTGCGCCGTCGCGCAACTGCTGACGCTCGGCGTGCCGGTGGCCGGGAACACCACCGGGGCGCAGGACGACTACTCGCGCTCCAGCAATCCCGCCTACGGCGCCGCCTGCACCAGCAACAACACCTACCCGTGGACCGGCCGCGACGTCGTCTACGCGTTCGTCGCCACCTCCACCACCCACACCGCCATCCTCATCCCGAGCGGCCAGTTCGACCCCGCACTCCTGTTCCTGCAGCCGCCGACGGGCGCGGGGTGCAGCCCGGTCCTCTGCGAGACGTTCAGCGACAACCTCGGCGCCGGCGACGTGGAGACCCTCACGCTCACCTCCCTCGTCCCCGGGCGGACCTACTACCTCGTCGTCGACGCCTGGAGCGGCAGCGCCGGCTTCTCCCACGGGACGTTCGGCCTGGTGGTGCAGTAGGGCAGCGCGCTACCCGCGCTGCAGCCGGGTCGCGGCGTCCACGAAGCTGGGGCAGCGGCGGAGCTTCTGCTCGGTCGCGGCTGCAGCGATGCGTGGCGCGTGCTTCACCTTGAGGTAGCCCCGCTCGTGCCCGGCGCAAGGGCCTGCACGTCTGCGCGGGAGCCGACGCGCTCGAAGCTCGATCCGCTGTCGCCGCGGTGGACGAACACGAGCTCCTCTGGGACCAGCCGGTTGAGGAGCGTCACCGAATGCGTGGTGAACATCACCTGCACGCGCTCGGAGAGGCTGCGCAGGACGTCCAGCAGCGCTTCGATCAAGCGCGGGTAGAGGCCGGTCTCCGGCTCCTCGATCGCGACGAGGGCGGGAGGGCGTGGATGGTGGACGAGGAACAGCAGGGCCAGGATCCGGAGCGTCCCGTCCGAGAGATCCGCCTGGGTCAGCGGGTCCGTCAGGCCCCGTTCGTGAAGCTGGATGAGCGCTTCGCCGCTCAGGCTCAGCTCCGTTCCCACGCGCTCTGCGTGAGGAAGCACGTCGCTGAAGTCATCGGCCAATCGCCGCAGTCGCTCGGGATGCTCGCGCCCGAGCCAGTTCAGGGCTTCGGGGAGGTTTCTTCCGTCCTCCGAAAGGACGAAGGGATCCGGAGAAGCGACGCTGAAGGAGTCCCAGGGAGACGCTCCATGCCGGATGAGACGGGGCTCGAAGTCGAAGAAGCGCCAGGAACGCAGGCCTTCGCGAAGGGCGATCGCCTCCCGATAGCGCTCCACGTCACGCAGCGCGGCCACTGCCGACTCTCCTGCCGCCAGGACCATCCGCTCGGGTTTCGATCCCTCACGGGAAGCACCTGCGCCACGTTCCGCGTCTGGAGAGAGAGGACCCGTTCGGAGGACTCCGAGGCCGGATGCAAAGCCAGGATCTCCTCGTGAAGCTGCGCGGGAGGCCCCTTGTCGAATGAGATGGCGTAGCGGGCCGAAGCGGCGGTCGCCTCCAGTTCGACGGCCAACGAGACCTCTTGCGGCGCCCCCTCCAGCTTCGAACGAACGGCCCGGAACCCCCCCTGCTCCATCAGAGCCGGCGATGCGCCGATGCTCGCGCTGCGAGAGAGGAACCGGAGCGCCCGCAGCAGGGTGCTCTTGCCGGATTCGTTGCGGCCGGCGAAGGCGACGAGCCGCGGCAGGTCGGAGACCTCTGCGTCTGCAAAGGTGCGGAAGCCACGAAGCTTCAGCGCCTTGACGCGGACGTCGTCGCGAGGAGGAGGGGCAGGCTCGCTCGTGCGAAGGGGCGTGTAGCCGCGCTCGGCGAGGTACTCGGCGAGCGTGGGCGCGTCGAGGATGGAGTCGTGGATTTGAACGAACGTCTTCTCCGGAGCCTCGACGTTGTTCCCGAAGCTGACGAACCGTTCCCACCTCAGCAGCCAGGTGAGGCGCGAGCGGGTTGACGCGTCTGGACACCACGCCGCGAACTCGGCCGCAGACCATTGCCGTCGCTCCGGAGTCCACGAGTCGCGCAGGGCGCTGTAGAAGCGGTCGACCAACTCGAGGTCCCCCACCTTCCAGAGCCGCAGCGCCGCTCGAAGCTGCGGAGCGACCTGGTCTTGCTCTCCGCTTCGTTGCACGTACTGGCGAAGCGGATCGTTCGTGAGCTTGCTCGCAACGCCGTTGACCCGATCCTTCAGCTCGTACGCGATGTCGCGCGGGGACACCGGTTCGCCCGTGCGCTCGAAGTGGGCGTAGAGCGTCTCCAGCACCAGCAGGCAGTCGTCCGGAAGAGGCGCGTGGTCCCGCGGGAGCAGCTCGCATAACAGCGGCGGGCACGCCGTCAGGCCCGCGCGCCCGGCCACAGCCTCGGGCCGAGCCACGCGAGCCACACGATGCCGGAGGCGATGAACGCGGCGGCGGCGAGCCCGAGCCAGAACATGAACCGCGCCGGATCGATCACCATCAGGAGGCGACCGGCGAGCGCGAGCAGCATCAGGCCCGCGAAGGCGGCCACCGGCGCGCTCGGCATGCGCGGCCCATGCGTGGCGCGCGTATTCGAGAGGACGTGGTGCGCGCCGAAGGAGAGCACCATCAGCCCCAGGCCCAGGTAGACGACGTGCGCGGCCGCCACCCGCTGCGAAGGCCATAGGGCAACCAGCGCGCACCCCACAGGCAGCGTCCACAAGGACAGCCAGGTGAAGCGGT
The DNA here is from genome assembly GCA_964502265.1 of uncultured Myxococcaceae bacterium. Lineage (GTDB taxonomy): Bacteria > Myxococcota > Myxococcia > Myxococcales > Myxococcaceae > JAFAFL01. The sequence continues at coordinate 4,584 of CAZCWA010000333.1, forward strand.
TGTGCAGCCCCGGCGCGGTGGGCAGCCGCCACAGCCCGCCCATCCCCATCAGCACGCCGGCGCAGACCGTGGCGCGAACCCCCCAGCCCAAAGAGATCCGGTTCATCCACTCCAGCGCGAAGCTCACGAGGAGGAGGAAGGCGAAGCTCCCCTGCAGCGCGCCCTCGCTGCTGAGGATCCGGAACTTCACCGGCGGCCGCATGTGCAGGAACGCCGGCAGCACCGCCTGTCCCACGCCGAGCACCAGCGGCAGGAAGAGCCCCTGGGTGACCAGCGTCATCCCCATCCCGTGCATGAAGAAGCCATCGCCCACGCCCATGCCGCCCATCACCAGCATCGCGCCCCCGCCGAGCGCGAAGAGCAGCCCCGCGAGGAGCCACACGAACGGCGCCGGCGCCGCGTGGGCCCGGTCCGCTGCGAGCAGGCGCACCGACAACGAGACGAGCACGGTCAGCACCAGCCCCATCCAGATGAAGGTCGCCGCGCCCAGCATGTTGAGCCACGCAGTGACGGTGATGGCGATGGGCGCGATGACCGCGATGGCCAGCTCCACCAGGTTCGGGAGCGGGGTGGCGGTGCGGCGCGGGACGAAGGTGTAGAGGAAGCCCATCGCGAAGCAGGTCAAGAAGCCCTGGAACTGGACGATGGAGTGGAAGCCGCCCCGGTACGCGTCGGTGGCGCCGGTGGCCAGTGCCAGCCAGGGGATCGTCCCCCAGAAGCCGAGCACCACGCCGAGCGGAAAGAGCAGCCGCCACGGCTCGCGGCGGAGGGTCCAGAAGGGGGGCTGAGTCCGGCCTGCCATGGAGGCCACCCTACGCGCCGTGCTTCGTCCTGGAAAAACAAACGGCCCGCCCTCACGAGGAGAGGCGGGCCGCGGTGAAGCAACTGCCGTTGGCGAAGGGCTAGATGAGCCGCTTCTCCACGGCCTCCCAGTCGATGTCCTGGAGGATGCCCTCGACGTACTTGGCGCGCTCGGTGGGCTTGTACGCGGGCACGAACGCGTGCTCCCAGGCGTCCATCACCAGGATGGGCCGGTAGCCGGCGATGTTGCCGTCGTTGTGCAGCGTGACCCAGTGGTTGGAGAGCCAGCCGGTGGAGGGATCCTGGAACAGCACCGCCCAGCCGACGCCCGGCATGGTGCCCACCGCGCGGAAGTCCGCCATGAAGTTCTCGAACGAGCCGAAGCTCTGCGCGAGCGCGCTCTTCAGCTTGCCGTCGTGCAGCGCCTTCCCGTTCGGGGTGAGGTTCCCGAAGTAGTACTCGTGCAGGACCATGCCGTTGTACTCGAAGCCCATGCGGCGGGTGAGCTCGGCGTAGACCGGATCCGCGCCGGAGGCCTTGCCCTCCTTGGTCATCGCCTCCAGCCGCTCGGTGAGCGCGTTGGTGCGCTTCACGTAGCCCTGGTAGAGCGTGAAGTGGCTCGTCAGCGTGACGTCGTCCACGCCCTTGAGGCCCTTGAGGTGCGAAAAGTCCTTCGGCGAGTAGCGCTTGACCTGATCAGCCATGGTTCTCCTCGGTGGTTGAAA
>CAZCWA010000334.1:0-6045 GCA_964502265.1 uncultured Myxococcaceae bacterium
AACTCGACCCGGACATCCAGAGGCTCCTCGACGCCGCGCGGGACGTTCCCCCGGTTGAGCCTCACTTGAAGGCGGCGCTCCGCGAGCAGCTCGCCGCGTCCATCGCCAGTGCGTCCGGCGCCACCGCGTCCATCGCCGCCGCATCCGGCACCGTGGCGGCGGCCCCGGCTGCGGCCACCGGCGGGTTGCTCGTCAAGCCGCTCGTCATCGCGTCGCTCGCGTTCGGGCTGGGCATGGGGACGGGCGCGGTCCTTCACGCCACCCTCGCCTCGCCTGCGTCACCGCCGCCCGCCATCACCGCGGAAGCCCCGCCGCCTGCGCCGATCCCTGAAGTAGCCGTGGAGGACGCGCCGGCCGAAGCCCCCGCCCCCGCCGAAGTTGCGCAGGCCCCTTCTCCCGAACCCAGCCAACGCCGCGCTCCCCGGGCAGCGGCGCCGCCCGCGCCTTCTCGCGTCCCCGAGCCTTCCGATCCACCGGCTCCTGCGCCCACGCCCAATGGCACGGACGCGGACCTCACCGCCGAGCGCGCGCTGCTGGAGATGGCGAGGACCTCGTTGGGCCGAGCCGACGCGGCAGGCGCGCTGGACGCAGTCTCGCGCCACCAGCGGGAGCACCCGGATGGGCGGCTGCGTGAGGAGCGGGAGGCACTGGAGGTGCTCGCGCTCGCCCTGGACGGCCAGCAAGAGCAGGCGGTCCTGCGCGGCGAGGCGTTCTTGCAGCGCTATCCCCGCAGCCTCTTCGCACCGAGGATCCGCCAGGCGATCGCGGCCTCCCGGGATGCCGAGCCATGACGGGGCGCCTGACTTGCCTGCCCTGTCTGGTCGCGATGGTCGCGATGGTCGCGATGGTCGCGCTCGCAGGCTGCGAGGTGACGCAGGACTTCGGCGCCAGCCGCTCGGACGGCGCGGGTGACGCCGGCGCCCTCCCGGACGCTGGGTTCATCGCGGATGCTGGAGACGACGGCGGACAGGGAGCCGCCGGCTGCGACGGGACGGCGGCATGCGCGACGGGACAGCACTGTGTGAAAGGGCTGTGCCTCACGCCGACGCAGACGATCGACTGTGACGACAGTGACCCTGCGACCGACGGCTGCGGGCGCGACGGGTTCTGTCACGAGGTAGGTGGGCAGACGCAGTGCTACGTCCACCCGACCTGCAGCCCGACCGGGGCATGTCCCACCGGGACCATGGGCGCGGTCTGCAACGAGGGGCTCCTGGACGAGAAGGACCCGGTGTGCGCCATCGGCTACTGCCGCAGCGATGCCAACTGCCCGGACACCTGGCGCTGCGCGAAGGGAAACCCTGCAGACACCTTCGGCCTCTGCGGCAACGGCACCTGGGGCAGCCCCTGCGATCCTGCGGCACCCTGCACCGCGCCGCTGAACTGCGTGGTCATGGCGCCGGGCGCACCCGGGCTCTGCCTCTGAGGCCTGCACGCGCCTGCTGACGATCTCGTGACGGATTCCTCCTGCCCCCTCCAAGAGAGGAGGCACCGGCGCCCATTCCGGGCGCCCATGTCATGGAGAATCCGTCATGCACCCGTTCCGTCTGCTCGTCGTCGCACTCTCTCTCTCCCTCTCTGCCTGTGGCGCGGACGACCCCTCCCTCCCCGATGCAGGGACAGGCGCCGGCGGTGGAGGCGGCGGTGGGAGCACCACCCAGACGCAGTGCGCCGAGTCGTCCGACTGTCCTGCGCTCTCCTGCACCTGCCAGCAGGGCGCGGTGTCCAGCTATCAGTCCTGCGTGAGCGACAACGGCGTGGGCACCTGTGGAACCTGCGAAGCCGCGTGCGCGGACAAGGGGGGCGTCAAGCCGGACACCCACCAGCCCGGGTGCCTCGATCCGGAGGACGGCACGAACTCCGCGTTCCGCGGCAGCGGCGCGGTGGGCAGCGCCTGCGACACGAAGGCCCTGTCGAGCGCCTGCGCGAGCGGGCTGTGCATCAACGACGGCACCGGCCAGGGCTTCTGCAGCCGCCCTTGCAGCGGCGAGGGCGACTGCAACGGGCTGAGCTGCAAGGACTTCGTCGGCAGCAACGGCAACACCTTCCGTTACTGCATCGACGATTCCAGGACCTGGTGCAGCCGCTGAGAGCAGCGCAGTGACGGCCGCGATGATCAGTCGCGGCCGCACTGCCCCCAGTAGATGCGCGTATCGCGGACGAGCCCCGAGCCCAATGAGCCGAGGACGTCCATCAGCCCGTCCCCGTTGAAGTCGGCCACGGCGGGGGCCGTCCCTCCCGCCTCGAGCATCTGCAGGTGGGTGAAGGTGCCGCCCTCGTTGAGATAGACCGCGAGACGCCCGTAGTTGTGGGGGACGAGGAGGTCCGGGAGCAGGTCACCGTTGACGTCTGCCACGGTGAAAGAGAACAACAGGGGCAGGTCGCTGGCGATGGCCCTTTCGGCGAGGAAGGTCCCGTCTCCCTTTCCGGGCCGGTACGCGAGGACCAGCCCGGTCTGGGACGAGCGGTAGAGGCTGTAGATGATGTCCAGGACGCCATCGCCGTCGAGGTCCGCCACCTCGATGTCGGCGGGCTTCTGGGTCGTGAGGCGCTGGGCCACGCCCGGCTTGAACTCGCCTGAGGCCAGGCCTTCGTGGACCAGGACGCCGCCGCCGGTCCAGTCGGCATCCGCTGGCGCGGCGATGGGAAAGAGCGCATCCGGCACGCCATCCCGGTTGACGTCAGCCAACAGGAGCTGACTGTTCGGCGCGCCCTGAACGGACTTCTGGGTGAAGCCGCCGCTCGGGGTCTGCGTGAAGGAGAAGAGCCCATTGCCATGTGACGCGGTCACGACGTCAAGCCGGCCGTCCCCATCCAGGTCGTGAACGCCCAGGCCCGCCCCGCCCTCTTCGATCGGAGGCTGCGGCGCGTAGTGGGTCGGCCCCACCTTGTGAAGAATCTCCACGGATTCCCCTGTCGCGATCAGCAGGTCCCGCCGCCCATCGCCGTTCATGTCCGCGAACTCCATCGCAAAGCCCCTGTGATCGGACAGGGTCAGCGGCTGACCGAACCCACCATCCCGGTGGTTGAGCATCGTCACCGTCGCGTCGCGGGCGTGCACCGTCTGGACGATGTCTGGCCAGCCGTCCTCGTTGACGTCCTCCGCGCGGAGCAGCGTCGGGTCCTTCAGCCCCGCGAAAGAATCCGACCTGTCGCTGAAGGTGAAGGACGCCGTCTTCGCGTCCACGCAGCCACCGCCGCACGGAATGAACCCCGCCGAGCAGCGCTCTTCGCACACGCCCTGGACACACACCGCCTCGGTGTTGGCGGCGGTGGTGCTGCAGACCGCACACGCAGCGCCACAGGACGACGCGGATTCGGCGACACAGGATGTTCCGCACAGCCGCGTCCCTTCCGGGCACGCAGTCGGCCCCGCATCCGGGGTTCCCGCATCCACGGTTCCCGCGTCCGGCGCAGGCAGCACGCCAGCGTCCGCGTCTCCGGCGTCCAGAGGTGAAGGTGACTCGGGGCCGGGACAGCCGACGAGCAGGACAAGGGCAACGACAACAGGGAGGGTCTTCATGGCGACTCGGAGGTTTGAGGTGAGGGATCCGGCCTGCCTCCTCATTGGAGACGGCGCAGGGAATCCGTCACGGGATCGCCGTCCCGGTGCGCCTCGGTGAATGAGACGGGTCGGCCGGCGTCTGGGCGCCCATGCGTTTTCTCGTGCCTCTGATGACGCTGGCCCTCGCGTGCGCCCCCGCTCTCAGGCCGCCCTCGAACGCGACGCCTGCGCCGGCGATCCGGTATGCCAGCTTCGAGCGAGCGGTGGACGTCGCCATCGTCATCGAACGACGACCGACGCTCACGGACCCTCTCGGGGTGGCGGTCCTCTCCATCGACGGGCACACCGTCGGCGGAATCTGGAGCGATGATCCCCCCATCGCGTTCGCGCTGGGCAACGACCTCTTCCTGCTCGCCGCGTCCCGAACCTACCTATGGGACCGGAGCGTCCACGCGCTCCTGCCTTTGCCCAATCACCATCGCGTCAGGGTGCCGGGGACGGGATACCTCCTTGGGCAAGCCGGCCGCGATGGCGCCTTCGAACTCTCCCACGTCGATGCCCGCGGACCGTGGCTCGAGCGCCTCTACGCTGCGGCCCCCTCGCCCGGCGAGACGCTGGAGTGCTCGGTCTCCGGCGCACGGGAGGGAGCGCCGGTCATCATTTGCCGCGAGTACCTCGAAGGCCGCCCCAGGCCCGAGCTCCGGATCGCGACCGTGCGGGGCCCGGGGCACGTCGAGGAACAGCGGCTACCGGTCGACGCGAAGCTCAACCTCCTTCGTGAAGACTCTGTCCGGGGAGACGCCTTGATCGCGATCGGCCCACCACAGGAGGCTGGCTCCGGAGACGACGCGAGTGGCCCGCACAGCCGCGTCTACCTGATCGAGCTGCGCTCGGGACGCTCACGCGTGCTGGGCCTCGTTCGCCATGGCACGACCCGCTTCACCGGAGCACCCATGCCGTGCGTCCACGTCCGCTGGAGCGATGTTCGGCCGGCTCCGGTGAACTGCACCGAAGCGTACGTCGTCGACCCTCACACCACCGAGCTGTCGCATGCGCCTCCCGGGCTGCTCGATTGAGCCCCGGGCGGTATGACCGGCCCGGGTCAGTCGACCGGGACCGGTCACTGCTGGGAGCAGGGCCTCGAGGTCCGCGTGTTGCCGCTCGTGCGGAGCCGCACGGCGCCGGAGGGCTTGCTGCAGCCGGTGGCCTTGTCGTCCTGGAAGTACTGGAAGGCCGGCAGGGAGCCGCAGGTCCAGGTGCCGTCGAGGACGTTGTCGCGGAACTGGTTGTTCCAGGACGGGCACTCCGGCGTCGACTTCGTGCAGTCGTTGCGCGTGTCCGAGTCGCAGTACCAGTCGGTGTAACCCGCGGCGACGCCCACGCGAATCAGCGTGTTGCCGGTGATGACGTTGTTGTTGGAGAAGTCACGCAGGCGGATCGGGTCGCCCGAGCTCCGCAGGAAGCGGTTGTTCTTGATGGTGTTGCGGTCGCTCCTGTGCGCCGCGTAGATGCCGTGGATCAGCCCGCCGCTCCGGGTGTTGACCACGTTGACGAAGTGGTTGTTGGCAATCTCGTTGTCGTCGCTGTTGACGAGGCGGACACAGGCGGTCGAGGGCGCGACGGAGCTGTTGTAGATGTTGCCAATCCGCTCGAAGTAATTGCCATAGATGCGGTTGTGTCCGTTGCTGCCGGACTCCCGGTTGCGGTCACCCTGGAGGTTGATCGCCGTCTGGTAATTCCGGACGTGCAGATACCAGAAGTGCAGGTTGGTGGCCTTGCCGGTGGACGAGCGGAGGCTGAAGAAGGTGCCGCCGCTGCAGGAGCCTCCAGCGGTGCATCCGTCGAAGACCGGCCGCTTGGTCCGATCCGCAGCGCGGAAGGTGATCCTGTAGTTGGGATAGGTCGTCTCCCAGACCACGCGCTGGTTGCGATAGACGCCGGGGGCGATCTCCACCTCGACGTTGCAGCGGGGCGGGTTCGCGCGAAGGAGCGCCTGCACCCGGGCCAGGCTCTTGACTGCACGGGCGCGCGTGAGCCCATCGCGGGAGTCGCTGCCGCTCGGGCTCAGGTAATAGACCCGAGGGCACGCGGACGCGAGGGCGGAGGAGACCTCACCCAGGGCGTCGCCATCGTCTGGGACACCCTCACCCTCACCTTCGTCGACGCCCTCTTCTCCCTCGCCGAGCCAGCCCTCCTCGGCAATGGCCTCGTCGCCCAGGACATCCAAATCACCCGGGTCGCTGGCTTCGAACGACTCCGGCGAAACATCGACACACGCGTCGGTCGAGTCCGGATCGCACATTCCGGTCGGCGAGCCACCGCAGCCGGCCAGCAGAGGGAGGAGGAGCAACGTTCTGCGAAAGATCATCATGCGAATCTCCATACACAACACAGCAGACCCGGCATGGGTCAGGGGACAAGAAGACGCGGAAGAACGAGCGCCGCTCAGCGGACCCGGATGGCGTCCGCGATGACGACTCCACCGGTCGTCCAGCGCGAGACGACCACCTTGTTCCAGCCGCGGGTGAAGCGGAACGAGC
>CAZCWA010000335.1:0-6015 GCA_964502265.1 uncultured Myxococcaceae bacterium
ACCCGTGCTCAGCGAGGGGTCCGCCTCCAGCTTGACGTGCGCCACGCCGGCGGCCGGTTCGGCCTGGAGCGTGCCCAGCCGCTCGAGGTCCTCCGGGCACAGCCGCACCGTGACCTCGCGCGCCTCGCCGAGCCGCTGGAGCGTCTCGCGGATGAGCGCCATCAGGTGCCGGGGATCGGTCTGGATCTCGTGCTCGAGGATCCGCCGCGCGACCATCAGGCCGACCTCGAGCGCGTCCTGCCGCGCCTGCTCGGCGAGGTGAAGGCTCGTCTGGCGCAGGCTCTCCACCGCCATCGCCACGCGCGGATCGGGTCCGGCGGGCGGTGGCGGGTGGTTGCACGCAACAGGCTGCGGCTGCGGCTGAGGAGGAGGCGGCGCCTGCGGAGGCGGGGGCGGCGGACCGTCCTCCCGCGCAAACGGGCCGGCGTCGCCGACCGCGGGGGGGCGCCGGCGCGCGTCTGCGGAGAGGAAGGCGGGATCGCGCAGCGCCGCGCTGGCGCCGAAGGAGGCCGCGGAGACGCCCGAGGCCTGGGCCGCGGCGAGGAAGCGGGGGCGGCGGACGGCACTCATAGGAGCTGATCGTTGAGGCGGACGAGGGTGATCTTCCCCTGGTCGGCGAGGTCGAGCGCGGTCTTGGCGATCTCCGCCTGCGCCTCCTCCACCTGGGCGAGCTTGACCGGCCCGAGCGCCTGGAGGTCGTCGTTGAGCAGCTCGGCCGCGCGGGTGGACATGTTGCGCAGGAACTTGTCCCGGACCTCGGGCGAGGCACCCTTGAGCGCGATCACGAGCTGCTTGCCGTCGATGTCCTTGGCGAGCTGCTGGATGTCGCGGTCGGTGAGGCGGCTGAGGTCGTCGAAGGTGAAGATGCGGCTGCGCAGCTCCGCGGCCAGCGCCGGATCGTCCTTGTCGATCTCCGCCAGCACGTCGGCCTGCTGCGAGCCGGTGGACCTGCGGATGAGCTCCAGCGCCGCGGTGCGCCCGTCGAGCCTCCGCATGCCCTCGGCCACCAGGGAGCCCAGCTCGCTGGTGAGCGCCTGGCGGATCTCGCGCAGGACCTCGGGGGACACGGCATCGAGCCGGGCCATGCGGCGGAGCACCGCCGGGCGGCTCGTCTCGGGGAGCTTCTCCAGCACCAGGTTCGCGCGCTCGAGCGGCAGGGCCGAGAGCACCACCGCCACCGTCTGGGGCTGCTCGCGGGAGAGGATCATCGCCAGCGCCTCGGGGTCCGCCTCGACGACCGAGCCGAGCACGTCCTCCTGCGGAAGCTGCGGCTTCTCCACGTCGAACACGCGCCGGACCACGTCCTCGCCCAGCGCCTCCGCGGCCGCCTGGCGCAGCAGATCGCCTCCGAGCAGCGTGTCGAGCGAGGAGTTCTCGATGCGGTCCACGAACTCGCGCAGCGCGACCTGCATGTGGTCGGACGGGTTGCGCCGGAGCTCGCGCGCGCCCGCCGCGATGCGCTTGACCTGTGACTCGTCGAGGTGCCGGAACACCTCGCGCGCGACCTCGGGGCCCACGCCCAGCAGGAAGGCCGCCGCCTTGAGCGCCCCCGGTTGCACCGCCGCCTCAGCCATTGCGCGCCTCCTTCAACATGCCCTGCGCCTTGCCACCCGCTGCCGCCGCCGCCGCGCTCGCCGCCATCGCATCCGCCTCGAGCCACGCCTTGAGCAGCAGCGCGGCGCGGCCGGGATCCGACTGCACCAGCGTCCGCGCCTTCTCGCGCAGGTCCGCCGTCACGTCCGGCAGCGCTGCAGCCGCGCCGGTGGGCGCGCCGTCCGCCATCGCCGGCGGGGTCTGTCCGGGCGCCGCCGGGGTGCCCGTCACGTCCTTCACGTCCATCACCAGATCGCCCACCCGCGCGCCCGGCGAGAGCTGCGGCTGCGGGAGGTCCTCGTCCTTCGCCGCAGGCTTGCGGCGCAGCGCCAGCACCGCGATGAGCGCGAGCAGGAGGAGCAGGCCGACGGCGGCAGCGCCGAGCACCCAGGGCTGCTTCCACGCGGGAACGGGCGCCTGCACGTCCGCGGGCACCGGCGCGTCGATCGCGCGGCCGAAGGTGGCGGACGAGATCTCCAGCAGGTCGCCGCGCATCTCGTCGAAGCCGATCGCCCGGCGCGCCAGCTCACCGAGCCGCGCGAGCTCCTCGGGGGTGCGGACCTTGCCCTCCACGCCGTCGACGATCACCGCGGCGGAGAGGCGGACGAGCCTCGGCGCGCGGGTGACGGTGGTGGTGGTGGTCCGGCTGATCTCGTAGTTCTTCGTCTCGTCGTTGCTGTTGTTCGCGTTCCGGCTCGCGCCGCCGAGCAGCGCGGCCACCGGCTGCAGGGGCTGGTTCGCCGCCGCGCCGGCCACGCCCGCGGGCCCGCCGTTCTCCTGCTGCTGGCTCTGGGTGGCGCGGCGCTCGCTGCGCAGCGCGACCATGTCCGGATCGTAGACCTCGGCGTCGCTGCGGACCTCGCTCTGGTCCACGGTGGCGGTGACGCGCGCGACCACCGAGCCTGCGCCCACCACCGGCTCCAGGATGCCGACGATGCGGCTCTCCAGATCCGCCTCCAGCTTCCGCGAGAAGCCGGACGACTGCTCTTCGGCGCCGCCGGTCAGCACGGTGCCGCGGCCGTCCACCACCGTCACGTCGTTCACCGCGAGGCCCGACACCGCGGAGGAGACCAGGTGCCGGATGCCTGCGAGCTCACGCTCCCCGAGCACCCGCCCGGGCTGCAGCGAGACGACCACCGCGGCCGACGGCCTGCGCTCGTCCTTCTGGAAGAGCGCGCGCTCCGGCAGCGCGAGGTGCACGCGGGCAGAGCGGACCTCGGAGAGCCGGCCGATGGTGCGGGCCAGCTCCCCTTCGACGGCGCGGCGGAAGTTCACCTTCTGCGTGAACTCGGAGACGCCGAGCTCGCCGCGGTCGAACAGCTCGAAGCCCACGCCGCCGCCGCGCGGAAGGCCCGCCGCCGCGAGGAGCAGCCGCGCGTCGTGCACCTTCGCGGTGGGCACCGAGAGCGCCGCGCCGTTCGCCTCGGACCGGTGGGGGATGCCGTTGGCCTTGAGCAGCGCGATGGCCTCGGTGCTGTCCTCCGGCGTCAGGTTGGTGAACGCGTACTGGTAGCCCTCGCCCTTGCCGGCCACCGCGGCGAAGACCGCGCCCGCGATGACGACGATGGCGAGGCCGCCCAGCAGCAGGGTGCGCATCCCGCCGCCGAGCTGACCGAAGCGCTCCGGCAGGGCGCGGAGCTGTTTGAGGAGCATCTCCATGGCGCTAGATGCTCATCCGCATGACTTCGTTGTACGCGTCGAGCAGCTTGTTGCGCGCCTTGAGCATCACGCGCATCGACACGTCGGCCTTCTCGAGCGAGAGGGCCATCTCGTGGAGGTTGCCGCCGCCGGCCGCCACCTGCGCGACCTGATCGTCGGCCGCCACCTGCACCGCGTCCACGGAGCGGATGGCGCCCATCAGCGCGTCGCCGAAGCTGCCGGCCTGTGCGCCCTCACTCGAGGGGGTGACCCGACCGGGGCGCTCGTCCAGGCCCGGCAGTTGTCCAACGTCGAAGCGGATGCCGTCCATGCGCTACCTCGCGATGTCCAGGGCCCGCTGGGCCATGGTCTTCAGGGTCTCGACCGCCGAGGCGTTGGCCTCGAAGCCGCGCGAGGCGGACATGAGGTTCACCACCTCGTGGATCGGGTTCACGTTGGGCAGCGTCACGAACCCGTCGCCGTCCGAGTCCGGGTGGCCCGGCGAGTAGACGCGCTTGCCCGGCGAGCGGTCCTCGATGATCGAAGACACGCGGGCGGCGGGCGCGCCGGCGCTGGTGGTGCCGGGCATGAAGCTGTCGAAGGAGACCGCCTCCACCACCGGATCGCGGCGGCGGTAGGGCAGGCCGTCCGGGCCGCGGGTGGACTCGGCGTTGGCGAGGTTCGCGGTGGCGACCTGCAGGCGCGTGCGCTGGACCGAGAGGCCGGAGGCGCTGATCTGGAGGGCGGAGAGGAAGTCCATGTGGGTTACGCCTGCCCGTCGGAGGCGACGAGGCGGAGGAGGGCGAGCTTCTTCTGGGCGGCGCGCGCGGCGGCGCCGTACTGCAGCGCGTTCTGCGCGAGGTCCGTCATGGTCCTGTCGAGGTCCACGCCGTTGCCGTCGAGCCCCGGGTTCACCGAGGCCTTCGACTCCACCAGCGTCACGTTGGAGACGCCGCCCGGCTGCACGGGGAGGTGACCTGCGCGCGGCGCGGCGGAGGAGGGAAGGGCGGTGCGCGCCTGGGCCGTGCCCTGCGCTGCGGCCAAAGACGCGCCGAAGTCCACGTCGCGAGGGGCGTACCCGGGCGTGTCGACGTTGGCGAGGTTACCCGCCAGCACGTTCTGGCGCGCGAGCCGGACGTCCAGCGCCCGCTCCACCTGCGTCAGCGTTTTGTCGAAGAGCTTCATCCACGGGGTGGATGTGCGAACCCCGTGCCGTCACGGCTGCGTCAGATTCCCGGCGCGCTCGAGCAGCGCGCGGGTGTGATCGAGCTCCTGCTGGAGGGCGGCGGCGTCCACGTCCCTCGCGGCGCTCTTCGGATCGTTCTTGCCGTTCCTTGAACCGGAACGGCCGGCAGCCTGCGTACGCGGCGGGCGGCCCACGTTGCGCCACGCGGCCGACGGCTTCTGTCCGGGACGCGCGCGGGCGAAGTCGCGGACCACGCCGGCGCGGATGCGGTCGCCTCCCCGCTCGAACATCTGGGCGGTGCGCAGCAGGTGCGCGTCCAGCTCGGCAGCGGGCACGTCGTCCATCACCGAGTTCAGGAGCTGCGCGGCGGCCAGCGGCGCGCCGAGGTCCGCGGAGGTCTCCGCCGCCGCACGGGCAAGCGAGAGGCGGACGGTGGGCTCGGTGGGGATGGGCCGTTGGAGGTAGACGGCCAGCGCGGACTGCCGGAGCCCGGCGTCGGAGGACTGCAGCGACTGGAGCAGGGCGCTGTCGCACAGCGAAGGGTCGAGCGTGCAGGTGCCGCCTTCAGTCCAGGTCATCTGGGGCAGCGCGTGCGCGAGCTGATCGGCGAAGACGGTCAGGCGCAGCAGCCGGGCCCGCACGTCGCGAAGCACGCGATCGGGGAGGCCGGTGAGATCGAAGCCCGCGCTGACGTCGAAGGCGCCGAGGCAGACGCCGGAGAGCTCGCACTCGCGGATCCGCGCCAGCCGCGAGGCGATGCCGTTGGGACCCGTCTTCGCCCAGTGCGCCAGCGCGCGGTTCGGATCGCCTGCGTCCCACGCGAGGTCTCCGAGCCGAAGGTGCGCCAGGGGTGACTGATCGATGCGCGCGGCCAACTGAAGCTCCGCAGTCCCCGCCTCCCGATCGCCCTTCTCGAGCAGGCACTCGCCGCGGCCCGCTGCGGTGGTGCCGGGACACGCGCCGCCCTCACCGAGGTCCAGCGGCGAGTACCACACGAGCGACGACCGCTGCGCCCAGGGCACACCGCGGGTCGCGCGCAGGTCGAGCTGGGGCTGCCCGCGGAAGGTGCCGATGCCCGCCGTGATCCGCCGGGTGACGCAGGTGAGGACGACGACCTTCCCCTCGAGGCCCACCTTCGGGCACAGGGCGCTGGGGCTCCTCTTCAGCCGCGACACCGCGCGCTGCGGAGACGCGAGGCCGTGCAGCTCCACCCGCGCGGACAGGGCATCCACCTTCACCTCGCCGCGGGAGAGTTCGGGGAACGCGTGGCGCTCCACCAGCGCGGCGGTGAGCTGCGCGTCCGGGGCGACCGGCGGCGGGATCAGCCCGAGCCCGGGGCCGAGGCCCACGGACGTGCCGACCGCGACCAGGGTCGAGAGCGCGATGCCGATGCCGAAGGCCATACGAAGCCCGCCGCGCTATCCGGCCACAGCGACGTTGGTGCGGCGCCGCCGGAGCTTCTCCACCAGGGTGGTGCGCTGCAGGCCGAGGAGGTCCGCCGCCAGCTTCTTGCTCCCGCCGGACTGCTGCAGGGCGGCGGCGATGTACGCCTCCTCGAGCTCGCGGAGGATCACCGGCAGATCCACCGGGAGCCGGCC
>CAZCWA010000336.1:0-5996 GCA_964502265.1 uncultured Myxococcaceae bacterium
CGTGAACGCCTCGTTCGACCACCGCTTCATCGACGGGTACCACGCCTCGGTGCTCAGCACGACGCTGCGCGAGATGATGGAGAACCCCTTCGAGCGGTTCGACCGGATCGAAGACCTGCCGGACATGCGGAAGGATACGCCGGTGGACACTCCGGCCGTCAGCCACGCCTGAATTCTACGTCACACCGGGGACCGGCCTTTGCGCTTCCGGAAGGCATCCCCACCCTGCCGGCGATGGACGAACGCCGGACCCTTCATCAGTTCGTTCGCGCCGGGCTCTCGTTGGCCCTCCCCCCGGCGCTCTACGCCACGCGCCTGTCGCGCCGCAGCGCGCGCATCGCCTTGACGTTCGACGACGGCCCCCATCCGCAGCACACGCCGGCGCTGCTGGACGTGCTCGCGCGGCTCGAGGTCCGTGCGACGTTCTTCGTCCTCGGGGAGCGGGCCCGCCGCCACCCTTCGGTGCTCCGCCGCATCGCCGCCGGGGGCCACGAGATCGGCAACCACACCTTCAGCCACACCCGCGCCGGCGCGGCCCGCTCCGCCGAGTGGCTGAAGGACGTGGAGGAGGGCGGCAAGGCGATCGAGGACGTGCTCGGGAGCCGGCCCCGGCTGGTGCGGCCTCCTTTCGGCAAGGTGAACGCGGCGGGGCTGCTGTCGCTGTGGCTGGCCGGCCAGTCGGTGATCCTCTGGAGCGTGGACCCCCGGGACTGGATGTGCGGCCACGAGGATGCGCTGCGGCAGTCGCTCCTCGCGCAGCGCGTGGAAGGAGGGGACGTGGTGCTCCTGCACGACGACCTGCCCTTCGCGGCGCGGGTGCTGCCCGACTTCGTGCGGAGCGTGCGCGCGCGGCAGCTCGGGTTCGGAACCGTGAGCGAGGTCTCGCAAGGCTGATCCACGCGCAGGATCGGAGGAAGTCCACATGGACGTGTCGGTCGTGGTGCCGCTCTACAACAAGGCGGCGTGGGTGCAGCGCGCCCTGGATTCGATCTCGCGGCAGACGCATGCGCCGCTGGAGGTCCTGGTGGTGGACGACGGATCCACCGACGGCAGCGACCGGATCGCCCGCGCGCACGCCCTCGCCCATCCGGGGTTCCGTGTTCTCCGGCAGCCGAACGCGGGGCCCGGCGCTGCCCGGAACGCGGGCGCTGCGCAGGCGAGGGGAGAGGTGCTCGCGTTCCTCGATGCGGACGACGAGTGGGCGCCGGACTACCTGGCGGACGCGGTGAGCGCGCTGCAGGCGTGGCCGGAAGTGGCCTCGGTGACGCTGGGCCATCGTGTGGTGCCGGGAGACGAGAAGCGCCAGCGCCTGTGGAGACGGAGGCGGATCCCATACGGGCTCTTCCGCGCGACGCCCGAGACCGACGTCCGGCGCTTCCTCCACGTGCTCGCGTACATGAGCCCGTGCGCCACGGTGATCCGCCGCGAACCGTTCCTCCGCCACGGCGGGTTCCATGCCCGCGGCCGCTGCACCTACGGCGAGGACGCCGCGCTCTTCCTCCGCCTCCTGCTCTGCGAGCCGGTGGGGCTGCTGGCCGAACAGCGGGTGACCTTCCACCTCGACGCCAGCGACCTCAGCCACAACCACGCCCGCGCGCGGCCGGTGGAGCCCTTCCTCTCCGAGCCGGAGGAGATCACCGCCGCGACGCCACGCGCGATGCGTTCGCTGCTGCGACGGTTCCTCTCCATCCGCGCGTCGAAGACGGCCTGCATGCTCGCGTTCTGGGGCCGCCACGAGGAGGCGCGCGCGCTGCTCGACCGGTTCGAACGGGACCGCACCCTGGATCAACCCTGGGCGCTGGCGGCGCTGCTCGCGGTCGGCCGGATGGGCCAGCTCGCGGGCGCGCTCGCCCGGGCGGTGCCCTCGGTGAGAAGCCGCGCGGCCCGCAGCTACGCGCGCACGCTGCCGGAGCTCGTGACCCCGCTCCCGATCGATCCGCACGCGATCGCCGCGCAGGAGGAAGCGAAGCCCCGCATGGAGACCGAGGTGCAGGCCTCCGCCGCCGAACTCCTCGCGGACCTGCCGGCGCTCGAGCTCGACCTTCCGGCGCCTGCGGACGCGCTCGCCTTCGGGATCGCGCCCCCCGACGAGACGCTCCCCGAAGCCGAAGGGGCAGCACCGGCTCGCGGGCCGGACTCTGCCACGGCGTGACTAGGCCGCTCGCGGGAGCGCGCGCAGCCGGGCCACCCGCTCCTCGATGGGCGGGTGCGTGGAGAAGAGCGCCATCACGCCGCCGCCGCTCAGCGGATTGACGATGAACATGTGCGAGGTGGCGGGCGCGCGGTCGTAGGGCATCGCCTCTGCGCCGCGCTGGAGCTTGAGGAGGGCGGAGGCGAGCCCCTCCGGATCTCCGGTCATCTCCGCGCCGGTCTGGTCGGCGCCGTACTCCCGCGAGCGGCTCACCGCGAGCTGCAGCAGCATGGCGGCGACGGGCGCGACGATCAGCAGGCCGAGGTTCGCCAGCCCGGAGCCCTCTCCTTCTTCCCGGTCGTCTCCGCGCATCAGCGAGCCGCCGAACCAGAAGAGCATCTGCACCGCGTGGGTGATGACGCCGGCGAGCGTGGCCGCCACGGTGGAGATGAGCGTGTCCCGGTTCTTCACGTGCGCCAGCTCGTGCGCGAGCACGCCCTCGAGCTCCCGCGGAGACATGAGCTGCAGAAGGCCCTCGGTCACCGCCACCGCGGCGTGCTCGGGGCTGCGGCCGGTGGCGAACGCGTTCGGCGTGGGCGTCGGCAGCAGGTAGAGCTTCGGCATCGGCATGCCGGCGCGGCGGGTGAGGCGCTCCACCGTGTCGTAGATGAAGGGCGCCTGGTGCCGCTCGAGCGGCTGGGCGCCGTGCATGGCGAGCGCGATCCGATCGCTGAACCACCACGCGCCGAAGTTCATCGCCACCACGAACAGGCCCGCGAACGCCAGACCTCCCGGACCGCCGAGCCTCTGACCGATGAGGAGCACCAGCGCGGTGAGCCCCGCGAGGAGCACCGTGGTCTTGAGGAAGTTGCCGAGCTGAGAGGGACCCCGACGCGTCGTGGCCTCACCGAACGGAGTCCCCGAGGCGTTGCCGAGCTGCATGTGTGCTGACCGTCCTTTCGTTGCCTTGCGTTGACGAGGCGGTCAACAACGTAAGGGCCGGACTACTCCCGTCAAACGGCGCCGCGCCGCTTCGAAAATGCCGAAGCGATTCATAGATAGAAGCGGTCGGTGATGCCCTGGGTGCGCTGGAGGATCGCCGTCCAGCCCACCAGCGCGTCCACCTTCTCCTCCACGTCCGGCGGCCGCAGCCCCAGCGCCGAGAGGCTCCCGGTGCAGGCGTACACGGTGCAGGTGCCGCTCTCCTTCAGGTGCCCGAGCAGCTCGCGGAGCGTGGGTACCCCGCGTGCCTCGAGGCGATCCGCGTGGTCCTCGCGCGCCTCGCCGAGGTCGAGTTCGTCGAGCCGGTCCTGCGCCACGCGCTCGAGCGCCCACCAGAAGAGGTAGACGTCCACCCGCCGTCCGAGCGCTGCGCCCGCGGCGGCGATGGAGAGCCCCTGGTGCATGCGATCCCACGCGCCGTCGTGAAGGAAGATCGCCAGGGGCTGAGCAGGAGACGACATGCTGACCGCAGCCCTTAACGTGCCCTTCTCCCGGCCGTCCATTGCCTTGCGCACCCCCACCCCCCTTGGTAGGAACCGCCGCTCGCGTTTTCAGCCATGGCGAACGAAGACCTCACAGCTCGCCGCAAGGACGCGCACCTCGACATCGCGGCCACCGCAGAGGTCGAACCTGCCGGCAACCGCACCCTGCTCGAGTGCGTGCACCTCGTTCACTGCGCCATGCCCGAGCTCTCGGTGGACGAGGTCGATGCGTCTGCCCGCTTCCTCGGCAAGACGCTTCGGTACCCGCTCCTCATCACCGGCATGACCGGGGGAACGGATCGCGCCGGCGAGGTGAACCGTGCGCTCGCCACCCTGGCGGAGAAGTACGGCGTGGCCTTCGGGGTGGGCTCGCAGCGCGCGATGAGCGAGGACCCTTCGCGGGCCGCGAGCTTCCAGGTGCGAGACGTGGCCCCCACGGTGCCGCTGCTCGGGAACATCGGGCTGCAGCAGGCGGTGAAGGTCGGCGTGGCGGGCGTGGAGCGGCTCGTGCGCGAGATCGCGGCGGATGGGATCGCGCTGCACCTGAACCCGGGGCAGGAGCTGACCCAGCCGGAAGGGGACCGGGACTTCCGCGGCGGCTACGCGATCATCGGCGAGCTGGCGCGGGCGTTCGGCGACAGGCTGGTGGTGAAGGAGACCGGGTGCGGCATCTCGCCCGCGGTCGCCCGGAGGCTGGCCGAGCAGGGCGTGAAGGTGATCGACGTGTCGGGGCTCGGCGGGACCTCGTGGGTGCGGGTGGAGCAGCTCCGCGCGGAGGGCGTGAGCCACGACGTCGGCGCCGCGTTCAGTGGCTGGGGAATCCCCACCGCTGCCTCGGTGGCGGGCGTCCGGCGGGCGGTGGGCGCAGAGGTGAAGCTCATCGCCTCGGGCGGCATCCGGGACGGGCTCGACGCGGCGAAGGCGCTGGCGCTGGGCGCGGATCTGGCGGGGATGGCGCTGCCCCTGTTCAAGGCGTTGCAGCACGGAGGCCCCGAGGCTGCGGAACGGTGCCTGCAGGGAGTGGTCACCGGGTTGCGGCACGCGCTGGTGCTGACCGGGAGCCGCAACGTGACGCGTCTGCGCGAGCAGGGAGCGGTCGTCACGGGGGATTTGAAGGATTGGCTGGCCGCTCTATAAGGAGAAGCAATGTCTGAGCACGTGACGTCGCGGCTGTCGGGGTTCCACAAGCTGCCGATGGAGGAGCGCCGCCGGAAGATCGCGGCCATGTTCGGGCTCGCGCCTGAAGAGCAGACGGTGCTCAGCGGCGAAGAGAACCTCCCGGTGGTGACCGCCAACACGATGATCGAGAACGCGGTCGGCACCTTCCACATGCCGCTCGGGCTCGGCCTGAACATGGTGGTGAACGGGCGCGAGTACATCGTGCCCATGGCGGTCGAGGAGCCCTCGGTGGTCGCGGCGGTGAGCTTTGCGGCGAAGATCGTCCGCGAGAGCGGCGGCTTCGTGGCGGACGCCGACGACTCGGTGATGATCGGGCAGATCCAGGTGACGGACTACGGCGATCCCACCGTGGCGTCGCAGCAGATCCTCGAGCACAAGGAGGAGATCCTCGCGCTGGCCAACAGCTTCCACCCGGCCATGGTCCGGCGGGGCGGCGGGGCGAAGGACATCGAGGTCCGTGTGCTGCCCGCGCCGGAGGGCCCGCGCGGCGAGCCCCTGCTCATCGTCCACGTGCTCATCGACACCCAGGAGGCGATGGGCGCGAACCTGATCAACACCGTGGCCGAGGGCGTGGCCCCCTTCATCGAGGGGCTCACCGGTGGCCGGGTGTACCTGCGCATCCTCTCCAACCTCGCGGATCGCCGGCTCGCACGGGCGACCTGCCGGATCCCGGTGGAGCTGCTGGCGGACTTCGACCTGCCGGGGGTGGAGATCGCGAAGGGCGTGGCCCAGGCCTCCCGCTTCGCCTCGGCGGACCCCTACCGCGCGGCCACCCACAACAAGGGCGTGATGAACGGGATCGACGCGGTGGCGATCGCGACGGGACAGGACTGGCGGGCGATCGAAGCCGGTGCCCACGCGTACGCCGCACGGAGCGGGCACTACCGGCCGCTGTCCACCTGGCACCTCGAGGGCGCGCACCTGGTGGGGCGCATCGAGCTGCCCCTGGCGCTCGGCACCGTGGGCGGGCCGATCAAGGTGCACCCCGGCGTCCAGCTCGCGATGAAGATCCTCCGCACGCAGAGCGTGAAGGAGCTCTCCATGGTGTTCGCAGCGGTGGGGCTCGCGCAGAACCTCGCCGCGCTGCGGGCGCTCGGGTCGGTGGGCATCCAGAAGGGGCACATGGCGCTGCACGCGCGCTGCGTGGCCGTCACCGCCGGCGCGCGCGGAGACTGGGTGGAGAAGGTGGCGAACCTGCTCGT